>CP014963.1:2217500-2417500 GCA_001628815.1 Geobacter anodireducens | reverse complement strand
ATGGCGGTAGCGACTGTTTACTAAAAACACAGGACTCTGCTAAGTCGCAAGACGATGTATAGGGTCTGACGCCTGCCCGGTGCCGGAAGGTTAAGGGGATTTGTTAGCGCAAGCGAAGCTTTGAACCGAAGCCCCGGTAAACGGCGGCCGTAACTATAACGGTCCTAAGGTAGCGAAATTCCTTGTCGGGTAAGTTCCGACCTGCACGAATGGCGTAACGATTTCCGCGCTGTCTCAACCAGTGGCTCAGCGAAATTGAATTCTCGGTGAAGATGCCGAGTACCCGCGGCAAGACGGAAAGACCCCGTGAACCTTTACTACAGCTTGACAGTGACATTCGGAATAGCTTGTGTAGGATAGGTGGGAGGCTGTGAAACCGGGACGCCAGTTTCGGTGGAGCCACCCTTGAAATACCACCCTGGTTGTTTTGGATGTCTAACCCAGGCCCGTCATCCGGGTCGGGGACACTGTCTGGTGGGTAGTTTGACTGGGGCGGTCGCCTCCCAAAGCGTAACGGAGGCGCGCGAAGGTTCCCTCAGGCTGATTGGAAACCAGCCGTAGAGTGCAAAGGCATAAGGGAGCTTGACTGCGAGACAGACACGTCGAGCAGGTACGAAAGTAGGCCTTAGTGATCCGGCGGTTCTGTATGGAAGGGCCGTCGCTCAACGGATAAAAGGTACTCCGGGGATAACAGGCTGATCTCCCCCAAGAGTTCACATCGACGGGGAGGTTTGGCACCTCGATGTCGGCTCATCGCATCCTGGGGCTGAAGTCGGTCCCAAGGGTTTGGCTGTTCGCCAATTAAAGCGGTACGCGAGCTGGGTTTAAAACGTCGTGAGACAGTTTGGTCCCTATCTGCCGTGGGCGCAGGATACTTGAGAAGAGCTGTCCTTAGTACGAGAGGACCGGGATGGACGTACCTCTAGTGTTCCAGTTGTTCCGCCAGGAGCATTCGCTGGGTAGCTATGTACGGAAAGGATAACCGCTGAAAGCATCTAAGCGGGAAGCCTCCTTCAAGATTAGGTATCCCCGGGACGCAAGTCCCCTGAAGGCCCGTTGTAGACCACAACGTTGATAGGCCGGGTGTGTAAGCGCAGCAATGCGTTCAGCTGACCGGTACTAATCGGCCGTGAGGCTTGACCATAATTTATTTCCGAGCTTTATTCATACGGGGGTGGTAACCCCACCCCCACTATCTACCCCTACTCAATCTCGATCAATGCAATTGACTTAGATACATTTATACCGTTTCTCGGTGGCTATGCCGAGGGGGTCACACCCGTTCCCATCTCGAACACGGAAGTTAAGCCCCTCTGGGCCGATGATACTGCACGGGTAGCTGTGTGGGAAAGTAGGTCGCCGCCGGGATTTTTTCCAACCCCCCTGGTCCTCTACGGATCAGGGGGGTTCTTTCGTTCGGTCATCCGATCCCCACCCCTTCTGCCCAAACACCGCCACCGCACAACCCCCTCCCCCTACTCCCCGCATGCTCCACAGCCGGCACGCCGGCCAACACCGATCTCACGAAATCGCAGCGACAGGCTGTCATACGTGAGCAAACGCCCCGTCAGCAATTCTCCGACTCCCAGCAGGTGCTTCAATGCCTCTGTCGCCTGCAACGAGCCAATCACCCCTGGTAATACCCCCAAAACTCCGGCGCGGGAACAACTGGTCGCTATCCTTGAACAGATGATTTCGGTAACGTTTTCTGCAGCCAATCGGAGATCAAAGAAAATCCAGCTAAATATATTTACATCTCCGTCGAAGAGATATGTGTTGCATGGATGAGCGCCGGATGTAGATGCCGACGTCTATACGCAGGCAAAGGAGCGGATTATGTTCAAGAACATGAAGGTCGGTTTGAGGCTTGGTATCGGCTTCGGAGTTGTGGTTGCCGTATTCATGACAGCGATCCTTGCAACGCTTGTTCTGCTGCGCGAGGTCAATCAGGAGTCGCGCCAGGTGGCCGAAGAATCGATACCATTCCTGATGAGTGCGTACGAGATGGACTTAGCCCTGTCAGAGTTGACGGAGGGTCTCACAGCCGTGGCCGCCACCCATAACCCCGATGGTTTCAAGGGGGCTGAGGAAGCGGCTGCCACTGTAAAGCGGGAAGTAGAGAAGTTCCGCGAAATGTTCCGCAAGGAAAATGATACGGCTGCATTAAAGGAGCTGGAAGAACTGGAGGCAGCCTTTACCTCCTTTCATCTCAGCGGGGTCAAGATGGCCAAGGTCTATATGGAGCAGGGGATTACAGCCGGCAACCCTCTCATGAGGGAGTTTGATAAATCCCACGAAGCACTGATCGAAAAGGTCGAGAAACTTCAGAAGAGCCAGGTGAACGAGGCCCTGAGCAATAGCCGCGATAACGTTGCCGCGATCGGCAAGGTGACCATGGTCCTTATCGGGTTCGGCATCATAGCTGTCCTGATAGGTGTTGCCGTGGCCTTTTTCATTACTCGGAGCATTACGCTCCCGCTCGTCCGCGCCATGGAAGCAAGCAATCGCCTTGCAGAGGGTGATTTGACCATGGAGATCGTCGCGGATCGCGAAGATGAGGCAGGACAACTACTTAAGTCCATGAAGAATATGATCGGCTCCCTGCGTTCTCTTGCCACGACGGCAGAGCGCGTGGCTGAAGGAGACTTGGCAGTCGAGGTTGTTGTCCGCTCCGACCGCGACGTTCTTGCCAGGAATCTCCATGCCATGCTCGAGACGCTCAAGGGGCTGCGTCAGGAAACTGATGACCTTATCTTCGCCGTGCAAGACGGCAGGCTGGGCGTGCGTGGCAATGCCCGGGCTTTCAGCGGCGGATGGGGTGAGCTCCTGACCGGCATTAACCAGTTGGTTGACGCATTTGTGCAGCCGATACAGGTGACGGCAACGGCACTTGACCGGATCAGCCGCGGTGATATTCCGGAGAAGATAACGACCGAATACAAGGGAGATTTCAACGAAATTAAAAACAACCTCAATAGTCTCATTGATGCCATGAATGCAATTACCAGGCTCGCCCAGGAACTTTCCGCCGGCAACCTGACGGTGGAGGTGAAGGAGCGCTCAGACCGCGACGAACTGATGAAGGCCCTTGCCTCCATGGTGGCCAAGTTGCGCGACGTGGTGGCGGATATCATGGCGGCCGCGGACAACGTCACGTCAGGCAGTCAGCAACTGTCGGCCACGTCAGAGGAGATGAGCCAGGGGGCCACCGAGCAGGCTGCGTCGGCAGAGGAAGCCTCGTCGAGCATGGAGCAGATGTCGTCCAATATCCGCCAGAACGCAGACAATGCGGCGCAGACCGAGAGGATCGCCGTCAAGTCTGCAACTGACGCAACCGAAGGAGGGACGGCGGTCGGCAATACCGTTTCGGCCATGAAGGAGATCGCTTCGAAGATTTCCATCATCGAAGAAATCGCCCGCCAGACGAACCTGCTGGCGCTCAACGCGGCGATCGAGGCGGCGCGGGCGGGTGAGCACGGGAAGGGGTTCGCGGTGGTGGCGAGCGAAGTACGCAAGCTTGCTGAGAGAAGCCAGAAGGCAGCAGGCGAAATCAGTGAACTTTCCTCGTCGAGCGTTGAGGTTGCAATTCGGGCAGGCGAACTGCTTGCCACCATCGTGCCCGATATTCAGCGCACCTCGGAACTGGTGCAGGAGATCAGCGCCGCCTGCCGCGAACAGGATACGGGTGCCGAGCAGATCAACAAGGCCATCCAGCAACTCGACCAGGTGATCCAGCAGAATGCCTCGGCAGCGGAGGAAATGTCGTCCACGGCCGAGGAGCTTTCGTCGCAGGCCGAACAGCTCCAGGATACGGTTGCTTTCTTCAGGATCGGCGAAGAGGTGAGACGCAAGACTGCGCCAAAGCCGTCACGGCCGAGTGCCAAGCGCGCATCAGGCTTCCTGCGGTCCCCAATGGCACGGCCAACGGCTATGGTCGCACGGGTGCTCCCGTTACAGGCGGCTTTGCCCTGGACATGGCAGGCCACGATCATCTGGATAGCGAGTTCGAGAAATTCTGAGGCCATTGGCGTTCAGAACGTAGGGGCAGCCATGTAGTGCGTTGTGTCGTGGCACGGCATCAGGTTTCCCGTAGCCGCCTATCGGGAATATCCTGAGAAGCCTAAAGATTTCCCGTTATTCACCGATATCACAACAAAGTGACATCCATCGGCCCAAGGTTCCTCCGTTGGGAGGAAACAGGTCCGGGTGCTTGGCTGTCCATGCGTTACGGAGGTTTACCATGAGCGTTGTCGCAATCGCCGAAATCAGGCAGTATCTTACCTTCAAGCTTGACGATGAGGTGTTTGCCGTTGACGTGGCAAAGGTTCGGGAGATCCTTGAGCTTACCTCCATTACCAGAGTGCCCCAGACTCCTCAGTTCATGCGCGGGGTGATCAATCTGCGGGGAAGCGTGGTGCCGGTGGTTGATCTGAGGCTCAAGTTCGGCATGTCCGAGACTGCGCCGACCGTCGATACCTGCATCATCGTGGTTGAAGTGGCCCATGGGAGCGAAACGCTCATACTCGGTGCCCTGGCCGATTCGGTACAGGAGGTTTTCGAAATGGAACCGGAGCAGGTCGAGCCGGCCCCCCGGATAGGAACCAAGCTCAACACCGATTTCATCCTCGGCATGGGAAAACACGATGGACGGTTCATTATGATTCTTGACATCGATCGGACCTTCACCAGCGGCGAACTTGCGACTGCCGGATCGATGTCGGGCGAGGCGGCGTAGAGACCGGGTTTCCGGGGTATGGCTGGGGGGGGGATGTTTAGCGCTGCGACTGACAGAATTACCACGACGGCCATGACCGACCGGGAGTTTGCCCGATTCAGCGAGTTTATCTACGACACTTGTGGCATCAAGATGCCGCCGGTCAAAAAGACCATGCTGGAGGCCCGGCTCCAGAAACGGTTGCGCAAGCTGGGGATCAACTCGTTCAAGGACTATTCGGAGTACCTGTTCAGCCGCACTGGTACCGAGACAGAGCTCGTCCACCTGATCGATGTCGTAACCACCAACAAGACCGACTTTTTTCGCGAACCGGCCCATTTCGACTATCTGGTCTCACAGGCCCTGCCCGAGCTCATGGAGCGGACCGGCGCCGGACTGCGCAAGCCGCTTTCCATCTGGAGCGCCGGCTGTTCCAGCGGTGAAGAGCCCTATACCCTCGCCATGGTGCTTTCGGAGTTCAGCGAGCAGCAGAATATTTCGTTTTCGATTCTCGCCACCGACATCTGTACCACTGTTCTCGATAAGGCCAGGCTTGCCGTGTATGACGAAGAGCGGATCGATCCTGTCCCCCTGTCGTTGCGCCGCAAGTACCTGCTCCGTGGGAAAGGGGAGCAGAAGGGGCTGGTGCGAATCGTGCCCCAACTCCGCCACCGCATCACATTCCGCCGCCTCAATTTCATGGATGGCGACTTTGGCATGCGGGAACCGATGGACATTATTTTCTGCCGCAACGTGGTCATCTATTTCGACAAGACGACGCAGGAGCGGCTGCTGAACAAGTTCTACCGGCAACTGATCCCGGGCGGCTATCTGTTCATGGGGCATTCCGAGACCCTCTCGGGCCTGGATGTTCCCTTTGTCCAGATGGCATCCACCGTGTACCGGAAAGGGTTATGACCACCCGGCATCCCAAGCTGCCTCACATCTACCTGAAGCCGGGAGAGTTCCATTTCGCCACGAAGCCGACAGTGGTAACGACCGTGCTGGGGTCCTGCGTTTCAGTCACCATGTTCGACGTATTCTCCCGGGCGGCGGCCATCTGTCATGCGCTATTGCCGGACGGGCCGCGGGATGACGCCTTTCGTTACGTGGACTCGTCTATCTTCCGGATGCTGGAGATGTTCATGTCTCGCGGGATAACCCCGAGGCAGCTCCAGGTGAAACTGTTCGGCGGTTCTGACATGCTGGGGGCGACCGCAAGCCGACCGGGCGTCGGCAGCCGCAACGTGGACATCGCTCACCAGGTTCTTGCATCCGAAGGGCTTGAGGTGGTTGCGGCAGATGTGGGGGGAACCCGTGGGCGCAAGCTCTTTTTCTATACCCATACGGGTGAGGTGCTGCTCAAACGGTTGAACCGCACCGAGGCGGACAGTTGAGCCGGAAAAGGCCGGGATGGGCAGATCCATGAAGAAAATCAAGGTGCTCATTGTCGATGATTCAGCTGTGGTCCGCCAGACCATGGCGGATATTCTCGCCTCAGACCCCCAGATCGAGGTGATGGCAACGGCTGCTGATCCCTTTATCGCTGCGGAGCGGATGAAGGGCGAAGTGCCGGACGTCATTACCCTTGACGTGGAGATGCCGCGCATGGACGGCATCACCTTCCTCCAGAAGATCATGAGCCAGCATCCGATTCCGGTGGTCATGTGCTCCACTTTGACAGAGAACGGCTCTGAAACGGCCATGAAGGCCCTCGAGTACGGGGCTGTGGAGATTATCCAGAAACCGAAGCTCGGCACCAAGCAGTTTCTCGAGGAGTCCCGGGTCAGGATCTGCGATGCGATCAAGGCTGCCAGCCAGGCAAGGCTGAGGAAGATTCCCGTCCGCCCCCACGCCGTTGCCCCCAAACTCAGTGCCGACGTAATCCTTGAGAAACCGGCCTCCCGCGCCATGATCCAGACTACGGAGAAAGTGGTGGTGGTGGGTGCCTCCACTGGTGGTACCGAGGCATTGCGCGTTTTCCTGGAGTCCTTCCCCGCCGATTGCCCGCCCATCGTCATTGTCCAGCATATGCCCGAAGGGTTCACCCGGGCCTTTGCCCAGCGACTCGACGGCATCTGCCGCATCTCGGTCAAGGAGGCCGTTGACAACGATTCGGTGATCCGCGGCAGGGCCCTCATTGCTCCGGGCAACCGGCACATGCTCCTCAAGCGGAGCGGTGCCCGATACTATGTGGAGATCAAGGACGGGCCCCTAGTGTCCCGCCATCGCCCGTCGGTAGATGTTCTGTTCCGTTCGGCGGCCCGGTATGCCGGTAAGAACGCCATGGGAGTCATTATGACCGGCATGGGAGACGACGGCGCCAGCGGCATGCGCGAGATGAAGGATGCCGGTGCCATGACCATTGCCCAGGACGAAGCGAGCTGCGTGGTGTTCGGCATGCCCAACGAAGCCATCAAACGCGGCGGGGCAATCAAGGTGCTGCCTTTGGAAGCCATTGCAGCGGAGGTGATCAGGCATTGCAGTTGAATCCCCGTAACTGACCGGGCAGGGTGGGCATGCTCTTCCATGACGGGTAACCCGGCCGGATGGAGGCAGGCACCGAGCATGGTCCGACGCGCTATTTAACTAAAGCTCCTTGATGTTTCGATTATAGCGGGTTAAGCTTGGCATAGTCGCGGTGTACATGGGGGTGGGTGAAAACATGGCGGAAGAAAAGTTTTTCCTGGGCAGACAACCAATCCTTGATCGGGAGCAGCGGCTCTACGGCTTCGAACTTCTGTTCCGGTCAGCCGACTCTCTCCACGCCAATGTGACCGACTATCTCCAGGCCAGTGCCAGTGTGATTTTCGATGCGCTCTCCAGTTTCGGTTTCCGGGAGATACTCGGCAAGCACAAGGGGTTCATCAACGTCAACGCCGATGTCCTCATGAGCGAGGCCCTGGAGCTTCTTCCGCCCGAAAAGGTGGTCATCGAGCTTCTGGAGCATGTGCCGATTACCGAAACCGTTATCGGCCGTTGCCATGAATTGCGGGAAAAGGGGTTTTCCCTGGCCCTTGACGACCATGTCTATGAACCGGTCTACGAGCCCCTCTACCATCTCGTTGACGTGATCAAAATTGACCTGTTCCGCACCGGCCTGGAAAATCTTGCCTCGGAAGTCGAGACGCTCAGGAAGTGGAACACCAAGCTCCTGGCCGAAAAGGTGGAGACGGTGGAGCAGTACGAGCGGTGCGCCAAGCTCGGTTTTACCTATTTCCAGGGCTACTACTTCGCCCGCCCCGTGGTGCTCACCCGCACCCGCGTCGACGTGGGCCGGCTGGCCATCGTCAAGCTTTTCAATCAGTTGGTGGCAGAAGTGGAACTGGCGGAACTGGAGGAGACCTTCAAGCAGAACCCGAATCTGGTCCTCAATCTCCTGCGGCTCGTCAACTCCGTTGCTGTTGGTCTCAAGGAAAGGATCACCTCGCTTCGCCACGCGATCATGGTGCTTGGCTACCACCAGTTGCGGCGCTGGGCCATGATGGCACTCTTCGCCAACAACGCCCAGGGGGTAGGGGACAACCCACTCCTGGTCATGGCTGCCACCCGGGCCCGTCTCATGGAGCTCATCATCTCGGAACAGCCCGCTGCCCGCCTGGATCGGGACTACCCCGACCGCGCCTTCATGACCGGTATCCTATCCCTGGCTGACGCACTGCTCAAGGTTTCCATGGACGAGGTCCTTGCCCCTCTCAATCTGGACAATGACGTGCGGGAAGCGCTGCTTTCCCGAACCGGGGAGCTGGGAGAGCTCCTTACCCTGGTGGAGAAGATCGAAAAGGACGATTTCGAAAACATCGCTTGCAGCTTTGAGCGGTTCCAGCTCTCCATGGAGCGTCTCGCTCCCGTCCAGATGGATGCCTGCAACTGGGCGACCCAATTGGGTGAAGTCGCCTGACCGCGCCCAGCCGTACGTTATCCCATAACCCTTGACATTGCTGCTGCATGGCTCTATTCTGCCAGATTATTCACGCGGATATGCCAGTCCCGCGCGCAGAGGAGCACCCATGAAGCCCCTGTTTCTCAACCCCCCAACCTACGAAGATTTCGACGGCGGCGCCGGTGCCCGTTACCAGGCCTCCCGGGAGGTGACGTCCTTCTGGTATCCCACCTGGCTCTGTTTCCCGGCGGATGATCGACGGCTCCCGCGTGGTGGACGCGCCGGTGCAGCGCTTCGATCTGGACGCCTGTCTTGCCATTGCCGCTGACTATGACATGGTGGTGATGTACACGTCTACCCCCACGCTTTCCCTGGACATCGAAACCGCCCGCCGGATCAAGGAGCGCAAGCCGGCCATGGTGACGGTCCTGACCGGCCCCCATGTGACGGTCCTCCCGGAAGAGTCGCTCCGGCAGGGGGAAGGGGTCATCGACATCGTCTGCCGCGGCGAATTCGACTACACCACCAAGGAGCTCTGCGAAGGGCGCGAGTGGGAAAAGATCGACGGTATCAGCTTCTGGAAGGACGGCGTCATCCACCATACCCCCGACCGTCCCCCCATCCAGGACCTGGACGCGCTGCCGTTCGTGGCGCCGGTCTACAAGCGGGATCTGCCGATTGCCGAGTATGTCATCCCCCACTTCAAAAACCCCTACGTATCCATCTACTCCAGCCGCGGCTGTCCGTCCAAGTGCATCTACTGCCTCTGGCCCCAGACCTTTTCCGGGCGCGCCATGCGGACCCGCAGCCCCCAGAACGTCTACGAAGAGGTGAAGTGGATCGTCGACAACATCCCCGAGATGCGCGAGCTCTCCTTTGACGACGATACCTTCACCGCGGACCGGCGCCATGCCAGGGAGGTGGCGGCCAAACTGAAGCCGCTGGGCATCTCGTGGACCATCAACGCCCGGGCCAATTGCGACTACGAGACCCTCAAGATCATGCGCGAGGCGGGTCTGCGCCACGTGGTCGTGGGCTACGAGACGGGGAACGAGCAGATCCTGAAGAACATCAAGAAAGGGGTCACCAAGGAACAGGCCATCGAGTTCACCAGGAACTGCAAAAAGCTCGGTCTCTCCGTGCATGGCGCCTTCATCATGGGACTTCCCGGCGAGACGCGGGACACCATCAGGGAGACCATCGAGTTCGCCAAAGCCTTGGATCTCAACTCCATCCAGGCCTCCCTGGCCTCGCCCTATCCGGGCACCGAGTTCTGGGACCTGTGCCGACAGGAGGGATGGATCGCCTCCGACGCCTACATTGACGATACGGGCCACCAGATGTGCGTCATAAACTATCCCCACCTCTCCAACGCGGAGATCTTCAATGCCGTGGAGGAGTTCTACGACAAGTTCTACTTCCGCCCCAAGTTTATTCTCCGGACGGTCATGAAGATGATCACCGACGGCGAAGAGCGCCGCAAGCGGCTCAAGGAAGGGAAACAGTATCTGGAATACATGAAAAAACGCAAGGCCGCGGGCCATTCCTGCTGATTCCGAACCCATGAAACGCGTCATTATCAATGCAGACGATTTCGGCCTCTCCGACGGGGTCAACCGCGCCGTCATCAAGGCGTGGCAGGAGGGGATACTCACCTCTGCCTCGCTCATGGTGGGGGGCGACGCATTTCACGAGGCGGTCCACCTGGCAAAGGCCAACCCCGGGCTCCAGGTGGGGCTCCACCTGACCCTTGTCCAGGGGCGGGCCGTGGGGGAGCACGGTGGTTTCCCCTCCATCTGCGACAGCAAGGGGGTTTTCAGCGACGATCCGGTCCAGACGGGGATGCGCTACTTTTTCATCCCCCCGTTCCGCAAACAACTCTATCGCGAGATCGAGGCCCAGATCGTCCGCTTCCTCCAGACCGGGCTGCCGCTCTCCCATGTGGACGGCCACCTGAACATCCACATGCACCCGGTGGTCTTCGACCTCCTTTGCGGACTCATGCGCAAGCACGGCATCACCACCTTCCGGCTCTGCCGGGAAAACCTGAGGGCAAACCTTGCCCTGGACCGGGAACGCGGGTTCGGCAAGATGGTGGACGCTTCATCTTCTCGAAGCTCGCCGGCCGGTGCCGGCCCATTCTCGACCACCTGGGCATCGGTTATGCGCAGGAGGTGAAGGGACTCCTCAATTCGGGCCGCATGACCGAGGAGTACCTGCTCCGGGTGCTCGATACCCTTGAAGAAGGGACCACGGAACTCTACTTCCATCCCGGCTGCCTTCCCTGCGCCGAGATCACGCGCCGGATGCCGGACTATCGGCACGAGGAGGAACTGGCGGCACTCACGAGCCCCCGGGTCAAGGGGCGCCTGAAGGAGCTCGGCATCGAACTCGGCAACTATCGGGGAGAGGTCAAGACCTATGCTTAAAACGGTAATCATTATGCTCATGGCGGTGTCGGCCGGCACCATCGGCGACATTCTCCTGGCCAAGGGGATGAAGGAACTCGGCGACCTGTCGGCCATGAACCTGCGGGGCATCCTCAATGTGGCCGGACAGGCCCTCACCTCGCCGAAGTTGATTTTCGGCACCGCCATGCTGGCAATCTTCTTCTTCCTCTGGCTGGCGGTCCTTTCCTGGGAAGACCTGTCCGTCGCCCTCCCCATGCAGGCCCTCAATTACGTCCTCGTTGCGTTTCTTTCCCAGTGGTTTCTCGGCGAGACCGTTTCACCCCTTCGCTGGACCGGCACCATTCTGGTCTGCGTCGGAGTCATGCTCATCACGAAAAGCGGAACCTCCTGAGGGCAGAATGCTTCATATAGAACGAAAAAAGGAGCCGTTCGGCTCCCTTTTTCGTTCTGTCCATCGTGCACGAACGGCGTCCTATTTCTTGGACTGGACTTCTTTTACCGCCTTTTCGAACGCGTCGGGGCTGAACCCCTTGAGCACCTTGTCATTGCCGATGATGATCACCGGCACGCCCTGGCTCTTGTATTTCTTGGTCAGCTCTTCCATGGCCGTGGCATCCAGTTCCACGTCCTTGTTTATGAACGGAATGTTCTTGGCCGTGAAGTACTCCTTGGCCTCCTTGCAGTGGGGGCACCAGGCCACCGAATAGAGGACCACCTTGGGGTAGGTCTGCTTCTTGACGGACGCGTCGATCTTGCTCTGGGTGGGGGATACGTCGGCTGCCAGAGCCGGCACGGCCAGAGCCGCAATCGCCAGAACGCATGCCGCAGCGAATATTTTACGCATGACTCTCTTCTCCTTTGCTGTACAATTGGCTTCGTCGTTCCTCCAGACTATACCGAAGGGGAAGGGCAAGTCAAATGGGCAGGGGACAGGACACTTGAACGAGCGGATACGGATACGGGAGATACTGGCCGGAGCCCCGGCCGGCAGGGAAGTGACTGTCAAGGGGTGGGTCAGGACGAGCCGCGTTGGCAAGGGGGTCGCCTTTCTGGCGGTGAATGACGGATCGTGCTTGGCGAGCCTCCAGGTGGTGGCCGAACCGGGACTCGCCAACTACGACGAGGTGCGAGCCATCGGCACCGGCGCCGCCGTGGCGGTCCGGGGGCTCGTTGCCGAGTCGCCGGCCGCGGGGCAGGCCGTGGAGCTCCACGCGGCGGAGGTGACCGTGATCGGCAGCGCCGACGAACAATATCCCCTGCAGAAAAAGCGCCACACCTTCGAGTACCTGCGGACCATTGCCCACCTGCGTCCCCGCTCCAACACCTTTGGCGCGGTGTTCCGCATCCGCTCGTCGCTGGCCCAGGCGGTCCACCGCTTCTTTGCCGAGCGGGGCTTTCTCTACGTCCATACCCCCATCATCACCACCAGTGACTGCGAAGGGGCGGGCGAACTGTTCCGGGTCACCACGCTCGATCCGTCGGCCCCACCCATGGCAGACGGCGCGGTCGATTTCAGCCAGGATTTCTTCGCGGCCCAGGCGGGCCTCACCGTCAGCGGTCAGCTTGAGGGCGAGCTCTTTGCCCAGGCTTTTTCCGACATCTACACCTTCGGACCTACCTTCAGGGCTGAAAATTCCAACACTCCCCGCCATGCCGCCGAATTCTGGATGATCGAGCCTGAAATGGCCTTTGCCGACCTGAGGGACGATGCCGCGCTGGCCGAGGATTTCTTCCGGTACCTGTGTCGCCACGTACTGGCCAACTGCGCCGAGGACATGGCCTTTTTCAACGAGCACGTGGACCGGGGGCTGCTCGCCCGGGTAAGGCAGGTTGCCGGTTCGTCCTTTGCCATGATGGAGTACGACGAGGCCATCGAGCACCTGAAGCGGGCAGCAGTCCCCTTCGAGTACCCGGTCGAGTGGGGGCTCGACCTCCAGACCGAGCATGAGCGTTACCTGACTGAGCAGGTGGTGGGCGGGCCGGTCTTCGTGGTCAACTATCCCCGGGAGATCAAGGCATTCTACATGCGCCTGAATGACGACGGCAGAACCGTGGCAGCCATGGATCTGCTGGTGCCCAAGGTGGGCGAAATCATCGGCGGCAGCCAGCGTGAGGAGCGGTGCGATCTTCTGGAAATCCGCATGCGCGAGAGCGGCATCGCTCCCGAGAGCCTCTGGTGGTACCTGGACTCCCGCCGCTGGGGCTCCACCCCCCATGCCGGCTTCGGCCTCGGTTTCGAGCGGCTCATCATGTACCTGACCGGAATGGAGAATATCCGCGACGTGATCCCGTTCCCCCGTACCCCTCGTCACGCGGAGTTTTAAGGATTCCGGCACCTCACTTTCCGGAGCATGCACCATGTTCGTTCATTCGCTCTGCCTCCATCTCCACCTGCCGAGCCATTCCCTCAAGGGGAAGCGGGGGATCGTCAAGAGCATCCTGGCCCGGGCGCGGCAGGATTTCAACGTGTCCACCGCCGAGGTGGACCTCCAGGACGTCCCGGACGAGTCGGTGCTCGCCTTCGCAACGGTCACGGCCGACCGGTCTCCCGGCCGGCATCTTCTGGAACGCCTGGAGAACCGTATCGCCGAGGAGCGCCCCGACGTGACCATTGTCGCGGCCGAGTTCGAGGAGCGTTGACCCAATCGGACGGCCCGTTGATGTGGAGCAGACAAAAAAGATCATATTTATCTTTTTTGGTTGACCTTTCCCGGAATCATGGTAAGGTTGAGACCATGCCCGGCGGCATGTGATCCAATCAAGACCTGTCAAGGAGGAAGCAACCATGGCCTATGAAGCAAAAGACTATTCGAAACTGATCGGGATGGCGGGATTCAGCGAGGCTCTCCTGAAGAACCATTTCACCCTCTACCAGGGGTATGTGACCAATACGAACAAGGTTCTCGACATCCTCGCCAAGATGCTCGCCGACGGTGCCACTGCCACTCCCGAGTATGCAGAGCTGAAGCGGCGCTTGGGATGGGAGTTCAACGGCATGCGGCTCCACGAGATCTATTTCGAGAACCTCGGGGGCAATGGCTCCATCGACCAAGCCGGCAAACTGGCCGCGAAGATCGCCGCCGACTTCGGCAGCTATGAGGCGTGGGAGAAGGATTTCCGGGCCACCGGCGCCATGAGGGGCATCGGCTGGGCGGTGCTCTACCAGGATTCGGCCACCGGCAAGCTCATCAACTTCTGGGTCAATGAGCACGACGTTGCCCATCCCGCCGGCTGTACCCCCATCCTGATCATGGATGTCTTCGAGCATGCGTTCATGCTCGACTACGGTCTCAAGCGTCCCGACTACATCGAGGCATTCTTCAAGAACATCGACTGGAAGGCTGCCGAGGCCCGGTTGAAGTAACATTCGTTCAGACCCGACAGAGGGGGCGCTCACGGCGCCCCCTTTTTTCTTCATGCGACAGGGAGCGTGCCGCCCCGCCGTGGCGGGGCCACAGGAGGTGACAGCCATGAAAGGACTCATCATCAGTGCCGACCAGTTCGAGGATTCGGAACTTCTCGTCCCCTACTACCGGCTTCTGGAAGAGGGGATTGCGGCCCGGATCGCGGCCCCGGTCCGGGGGACCATCACGGGCAAGCACGGCTATGGGGTGACGGCTGACCTGGCGCTTGCCGAGGTTGCTGCCGACGACTACACCATCCTCATCCTGCCGGGGGGAAAGGCTCCCGCTGCCGTGAGGCGGGAGCCGGCGGCCCTGGAGATCTGCCGGAGTTTCTTTGCCCATGCCAAGCCGGTGGCCGCCATCTGTCACGGTCCCCAGACGCTGGTCAGTGCCGGGCTCCTGTCGGGCAGGCGCGCCACCTGCTACCAGTCGGTGGCCGATGAGCTGCGCAGCGCGGGCGCCCTCTACGAGGACAGTGAAGTGGTGGTGGACGGCAATCTGATCACCTCCCGTGAGCCGGCGGATCTCCCGGCGTTCATGCGGGAGATCATGAAAAAGCTGAAGGGATAGGGGCGTAGCGACATGAAGCGACTGCTCCCGGTTGTCATGGTCTTTTGCATGGGCGTGGTGCCGGCCCTGGGTAACGGTGCGGGTGAAACGGTGGAATTCCGCGCAACCATCGGAGACGATGGCGTGCAGCGGGTGCGGATAGTCGGGGGCGAGTACTACTACCGGCCCAACCATATCATCGTCAAGGTGAATGTGCCGGTGGAGATCACGGCGGTCAACGACTCCCGCTTCGTTCCCCACGACCTGATCGTAAAGGCCCCGGAAGCGGGTATGGATTTTCGCATCGACCTGAAAAAGGAGGCGCAGATGGTCCGCTTCACGCCCACCAAGGTCGGGGTCTATCCCATGTACTGCGATAAGAAGCTTCTCTTCTTCGCCAGCCATCGTGAAAAGGGAATGGAAGGAGTGATCGAGGTGGTTGAGTAGATTGCCGACCGGTGGTATGGTGATGCGACGCGCCGGCCCCGCGCCCGGCAGCCACTTTCTCCGTCCGGAGCCAATGCCATGGGTCATGAGGATCTGCAGAAACTGAAAATCGACAAGGGAGCGGCATTCCGGCCCGCGGCCCGGCGCAGGCCCCTCTACTGGATCGCGGCGGCCGTTGCCCTTGCGCTGCTGCTGGTCCTGTTCGCCACCGGCGTTCTCACGCCGGCCGTGACCGTTGAAACCGGCACCGTGACCCAGGTTTACCCGTCCCAGACCTTTACCCTGCTTAACGCCAGCGGATACGTAGTGGCCCAGCGCAAGGCGGCCGTGGCTGCGAAGCTCACTGGCCGGCTGGTCTGGCTCGGCGTGGAGGAGGGGAGCAGGGTCCGCAAAGGAGATGTGCTGGCCCGGCTGGAGAGCGACGATGCCGCTGCCGGCCGGGACCAGGCGGCCGCCAACCTGGGCACGGCCCGGGCGAGCCTGGATCAGGCCCGGGCCGAGCTGACCGATGCCAGCCAGGCATACGAGCGGCAGAAGCAGCTCGTGTGCGAGGGAATCGTGGCAAAGGCCGACTTTGACGCGGCAGAGGCCCGCTTCCTCCGGGCCCGGGCCGCGGTGACCGCCGCCGAATCGTCCATCCGGGCCGCCTCGGCTGCCCTGCGGGGGGCGGAGGTGAACCTGGAATATTCCCTCATCCGCGCTCCCTTCGATGCCGTGGTTCTGACCAAGAATGCGGATGTGGGCGACATCGTCACCCCCATCGGGGCCGCGGCCGACGCCAAGGCCGCCGTGGTCAGCATCGCCGACCTGGCATCGCTCCAGGTGGAGGCGGACGTCTCGGAATCCAACCTGGCCAAGGTCAAGGAGGGACAGCCGTGCGAGATCCAGCTCGACTCCCTGCCGGATGAGCGCTTCCGGGGCTTCGTCCACATGATCGTCCCCACGGCTGATCGCTCCAAAGCGACAGTCCTGGTGAAGGTCCGCTTTGAGAAACTTGATCCCCGTATCCTCCCCGAGATGAGCGCCAAAGTGGCATTTCTGGAGCGGCCCGTGGCCGCGGGGGAAGAGAAGCCGAAGACCGCCGTGAATCCCGCCGCTGTGGCCGATCGGGACGGCCGCACGGTCCTCTTCGTCCTGAAGGGGGGCCGGGTGACCGCCGTGCCCGTGACCCTCGGCGCCCGCCAGGGAGACATGGTGGAGGTTGTCTCCGGCGCCAAGGCCGGGGACAGGATTGTTGTCAAGCCCCTGGACAAGCTCAAGGACGGCGCCCGCGTCAAAACGGCGGAAAAGTAGATGAGCGAAGCGCGGGAACCCATCGTCGCCATCCGCAATCTTTCCAAGTCCTACCGCCGGGGGGCGCAACTGATCCCGGTACTCCAGGACATTACCCTGGACATCGCGGCCGGGGAGTTCCTGGCGCTCATGGGACCGTCCGGTTCGGGGAAGAGCACGCTCCTGAACCTGGTTGCGGGGATCGACAAGGCCGACGCGGGGACCATCACCATCGGCGGCGTGGAGATCACGACCCTCTCCGAGGCCGCACTGGCCTCCTGGCGGGCCGCGCACGTGGGGTTCATCTTCCAGTTCTACAACCTGATTCCGGTGCTGACGGCCTTCGAGAACGTGGAGTTGCCGCTGCTTCTCACGGGGCTTTCCCGACGGCAGCGGCGCGAGCACGTGGCAACCGTCCTCTCGCTGGTGGGGCTCGCCGACCGGATGGATCACTATCCCTCCCAGCTCTCGGGGGGGCAGCAGCAGCGGGTGGCCATCGCCCGGGCCATGGTGACCGATCCGGACATCCTCGTGGCCGACGAGCCCACCGGCGACCTGGACCGGGTTTCGGCGGGAGAGGTGCTGACCCTCATGGAACGCCTGGTGTCAGGGTTCGGCAAGACCATCATCATGGTTACCCACGATCCCCGGGCCGCAGAGCAGGCCCACCGGCTCCTCCACCTGGAGAAGGGTGAACTGACCGACGGGGCCGGCTAGCCGATGTTCATCATCAAGCTCCTCATCCGCAACGCCTTTCGCCACAAGCTCCGGACCGGGCTTACCATCGTGGGGGTTGCCATCGCCATTGTGGCCTTCGGCCTGTTGCGGACCCTGGTGGACCTCTGGTACGCGGGGGTTGAGGCGTCCTCTGCCTCCCGTCTCATTACGCGCAACTCCATCTCTCTCGTTTTCCCCCTCCCCATTTCCTACAAGGACCGGATCCGCCAGGTGCCGGGGGTTCGCGACGTGTCCTGGGGCAACTGGTTCGGCGGCATCTACAAGGAAGAGAAGAATTTTTTCCCCAGTTTTGCCGTGGAGCCACGCAGTTTCCTGGCCATGTACCCGGAGTACCGGGTCGACCCCGTGGAGATGAAGTCCTTCCTCCTGGACCGGAAGGGAGCCATGGTGGGAGCCAAGACCGCCGAGCGTTTCGGCTGGAAGGTGGGGGATCAGGTGACGCTCCGGGGGACCATCTTCCCCGGACAGTGGGAATTCGTTGTCCGGGGCATCTACCATGGGGCAGCCAAGAGCACCGATGAGACCCAGTTCTTCTTCCACTGGGACTACCTGAACGAGGTCATACGGCGGACGGTACCCCGGCGGGCCGATCAGGCGGGGTATTACATCATCGAGCTGAAAAAGCCTGATCAGGCGGCGGAGGTCTCCCTGGCCGTGGATGCCACCTTCAGGAATTCCCTGGCCGAGACCCTGACCGAGACGGAACGGGCATTCCAGATGAGCTTCGTGTCCATGACCGAGGCCATCGTCATCGCCATTCAGATCGTTTCCTACGTGGTAATCGTCATCATCATGGTCGTGGCGGCAAACACCATGGCCATGACGGCCCGGGAGCGGATTCCCGAGTACGCCACCCTCAAGACCCTCGGCTTCGGCGGATTCCACATCGCGGGAGTGATCTTCGGCGAATCGCTCGTCATCGCCATGGCGGGCGGAGTGACCGGGGTGATTCTCACCTTTCCCGCGGCCCGCTGGATCGAAACCGAGCTGTCCCAGTTTTTTCCCGTGTTCACGGTGGCGCCGTCCACCATCTGCATGGACCTGGCGGCAGCCTTCATCGTGGGGGCGGTGGCCGGCATCTTCCCCACCTGGCGCGGGGTGACCATCCGTATCGCCGAGGGTCTCAGGAGAATCGGATAGTGGGAATCCCTTACTCTTACAGCCTGCGCAATCTCTGGACCCGGCGCCTCACTACCGTGCTGACGGCATCGGGCATGGCGCTGGTGGTCTTCGTGTTCGCGGCGACTCTCATGCTCTCCGAGGGCCTGCGCAAGACCCTGGTGGACACCGGCTCGTGGGACAACGTGGTGGTGATCCGCAAGTCCGCCCAGACGGAGGTTCAGAGCGGGGTTGACCGCTCCCAGGCGGCCATCGTGGAAACCCAGCCCGAGGTGGCCATGGCGGAGGGGCAGCGACTGGTGGCCAAGGAACTTGTGGTGCTCATCAGCCTGCCGAAACGGGGCACGGGAAAGCCGTCCAACGTGGTGATCCGGGGCATCGGCGCGCCCTCGCTCCTGCTGAGACCCCAGGTGAAGCTTAGGGAGGGTCGGATGCCCCGGCCCGGCTCGGCGGAGATCATCGCCGGGGCGAGCATTGCCAAGCGGTTCCAGGGGGGAGGGATCGGCGAAACCCTGCGCTTCGGCATGCGGGATTGGACCGTGGTGGGTATCTTCGATGCCGGCAACACGGGTTTTTCCTCGGAGATATGGGGGGACGTGGATCAGTTGATGCAAGCCTTCCGGCGCCCGGTCTACTCGTCGGTCATCTTCAAACTCAGGGATGCCGCCGAGTTCGATCGCGTCAAGGCCAGGTTGGAGGCGGACCCGCGCCTCACCGTGGAGGCGAAGCGCGAGATCCGCTTCTATGCCGACCAGTCGGAAGCCATGGCCACGTTCCTGAACATCCTGGGTGTGACCCTCACGGTAATTTTTTCACTGGGCGCGGTCATCGGCGCCATGATCACCATGTATGCCGCCGTGGCCAACCGGATCACCGAGATCGGTACGTTGCGCGCCCTCGGTTTCCAGCGGCGGAGCATTCTGGGGGCGTTCATCCTGGAGGCGCTGTTTCTGGGACTTCTGGGCGGGGTGGTGGGGATCTTTTTCGCCTCGTTCATGCAACTGGTGACCATCTCAACCATGAACTGGCAGACCTTTTCGGAGCTGGCGTTCAGCTTTACCCTTACCCCCCGCATCATCGGCGCGTCGCTGGTGTTTTCCCTGGTCATGGGGTTCGTGGGGGGGCTGCTCCCGGCGTTCCGGGCAGCGCGGATGAACATCGTGGACGCCTGCGGGCGAGCTGAAAGGGGGCTCAGAGGCCGAGCCGCGTCCGCGCGTCGAGCAGATAGGCCCTGACCGCGCCGGAGCTCTCCAGGGCCAGGACTTCCCGCGCCACTTCTTCGGCCATGGTGCTGGAAAGGGCGCGGATGGTCTGTTTCACCACCGGGATGGAGGGGGCCGAGAGGCTGAATTCCCTGATGCCCATGCCGAACAGGAGCACTGCATTGATGGGGTCGGCCGCCATCTCGCCGCAGATGGAAACCGGCTTGCCCGCAGCCGTTGCCGTGTCGACCACGCGCTTGATGGAGTGGAGCACCGCCGGCTGGTAGGGATCGTAGTAGCGGCTCACCTTGGGATTATTCCGGTCGGCCGCCATGGTGTACTGGATCAGGTCGTTAGTGCCGATGCTGAAGAAATCCACCTCCCGGATCAGGATGTGGGCCGTCTGCACCGCGGCCGGCAGTTCCACCATGATGCCCAGCTCGAGGTTCTGGTCGAAGGGCACCCCCTCGCGGCTAAGCTCGCTACGCACCTCGTTCATGATCTTTTTGATCTGCCAGATCTCGCCGATGCTCGACACCATGGGGAACATGAGCTTGATTTTCCCGTGGGCCGATGCCAGCAGGATCCCTGCCAACTGGACCCGGAAGATATCCTCCCGCTCCAGGGATACGCGGATGGAGCGCCATCCCATGAACGGATTGTCTTCCTTGGGCATGGGGAAATAGGGGAGGGTCTTGTCGCCGCCGATGTCCAGGGTCCGGATGGTGACCGGATTGGGCGAGAACCCCTCCAGGACGCGTCGGTAGAGGCTGAACAGGGCGTCCCGGGAGGGAAAGGCCGAACGGGTCATGTAGGGGAACTCGGTCCGGTAGAGTCCGACCCCTTCGGCGCCGTTGGCCTGGGCGATCCTGATGTCGCTCAGCAGGCCGATGTTGGCCCGCAGCCAGACCTGTTCGCCGTCCAGGGTCACTGCGGGCACGTCCCGCAGTTCTTCCAGCTCGCGCAGTCTGACGCTGAAGTCGGCCTCCAGCCGTGCATACTCCTCTTTGACCTTGGCGCTGGGGTTGATGTAGACATGCCCCGAGCTGCCGTCCACGATCACCTCATCCTTGAGCCCGAGGTTCTGCAACGCTCCGCCCACCCCCACCACCGCCGGGATGCCGAGGGACTTGGCCATGATCGCCGCATGGGAGTTCACGTCCCCTCTTTCGGTCACAATGCCGAGAATCTTGTCGTGGTCAAGGGTGGCCATGTCGGAGGGGAGTATTTCGCGGGCCACGATGATGCGCCGTTCCCGGAGCTTGGGAACGGGCTTGCACGAGCCGTCCAGGCACGAGATGATCCTGCGGCGGATGTCTTCCATGTCGGCGGAGCGTTCCCGGAGGTAGGGGTCTTCCATCTGGGAAAAGGCGTTCACGTAGTGGGCAACCGCCTCGTTCACCGACCGCACCGCGCCGTAATCCTGCTCGATAAAATCCATGACCCGGGCGATGAAACCCCGATCCTCCAGGATCATCAGGTGGGTGTGGAAGATGGCGGCATCCTCTTTGGAGAGGGTCTCGGCCACCCGCTTCTCCATATAGATCGTTTCGATCCGGGCCTTTTCCAGGGCCATGAGAAAGCGGCGGCGTTCCTCGCTGGTGGGACGCACCGTGGCCACTTCCATGCCGTCGGCCACCGAATGATCGATGACCGCCACCTTGCCCACGGAGAAACCCGAGGAAACGGGAGTCCCCATCAGGTGCAGCGAGCGGCGCTCCCTGCCGCGGGCCTTGCGTGTCTTTCCCGTTGGCGCGCCGATGGATTTGAGTTTTTCCAGCTCCCGCTCCAGTCGGTCCCGCTCTTCCTCATTGCGGCGGATGGAGTCCAGGAGCTTGGCGTTGATGACGATGCTCGTGATCTGGTAGGCAATGGTGGAGAGTGTGCTGACCTCTTCCTGGTGGAAGGTCCGCTGCTCCCTGGTCTGGATGACGATTACGCCGATGGGGGTCCCCCGATGGAGCAAGGGCATGCCGAGGAATGAGTTGAAGCGCTCCTCCTTGGTCTCGGGAAAATACTTGTAGCGGGGGTGAAGGGGGGCATTGTCGGTGGCGACGATCCCCTCTTGCTGCACCACGAGCCCCGAGAGCCCCTCGGAGATCTTCATGGTGATCCGTCCCACGGAGCTCTTGGAGAGTCCGCGGGTCGCGGCCAGGCGCAGGGTTTCGCCGTCCTGCTCCAGCAGGTAGATGGAGCAGACGTCGGTGCCGATCCGCTTGGCAACCATCTGCACGATGTTGTCCAGGGTTTCCTGGAGATCGTGGGAATGGAGGATGAGGGCGCTTATGTCCTCCAGAATGCGCAGTCCGGTCGCTTCGAGTCGTTCGTCGGCCATGGTGTGCAGTGCCCTCGACGTAAAGTCCGCTCATTATATTCCATGAACGACCCGAAAGGAAAGCACGTTTAACGCCCCGGAACCCGGAAATGGGCTGAAAGGTGGCAACGTTCGATTCTTTCTGCTATAGTGTGCCGCGACGTATGACGCTATCCGGGGGGTGAGAGCATGACCGAAACGAACAATGAACTGCTGGCAAAAGGGATCAGCCTTGCCGAAGGGGGCGATTTCGCCGCTGCCGAAGCGCTGTTCAGGACCTGTGTGGAAAGGGCTCCCGATGACCCCGAAGGCTACTTTTACCTGGGAGAGGCCCTTATGGAAGAGGGCAAGCTCACAGAAGCCCGCCAGCAGTACGAGAAGGGGCTCGCCCTGGCCCCGGAAGACGTGGATGCCCAGATCGCCCTTGGCGACATCTGTCTGGAGTTGGGAGAGCACGAGGCCGCCCTGGCCGCCTACCGGCGCGCTGTGGAACTCGACCCCCGCAACGCCGACGGCCATGTCAACATCGGCCTCGTCTACAACGCCCTGGAAGAGACCAGCAAGGCGATCGAGTCGTTTGAAAAGGCCCTGGAGATCGATCCGGCCAATGTCTTCGCGTACAATGGCCTGGGTGATGCCTGGTACGGGCTCGGTGAGCGGGAAAAGTCCATAGACGCCTTCCGCAAGGGGATCGAGCTCGATCCAACCGATGCGGCGGCCCATTTCAACCTGGGCGAGCTCTACTACGATCTCGGCGAGATCGAGGAGGCCGAGAAGGAGTGCCTCGAAGCGGTCAGGCTCGATCCCGACTTCACCATGTCCTATCTCACCCTCGGCAGCCTCTGCATGGACGACGAGCGGGTAAAGGACGCCATCAGGTATCTGGAGCTCTATCTGAAAAAGGAGAAATCTCCCCAGGCCCGCGAGACCGTAGACGAGGTCAAGGCCGTGCTGGAGGGGCTGCGGGCCGAGGTGGCCGGCAAACCCTGATTTTTTGCCATTCCTTCTTTGAATCGCCGCAATGTGCGGTACCATTTAAGTAGCGATGAATGAACGAAAGGAGGGATCAGGTCATGTCGGAAGAAAAGAACAACACCGTGGTGGTCGGAGCGCTCATGCTCATTGCGGGAGGCATCCTGGGTGCGGGAGCGGCGCTTCTCTTTGCTCCCCAATCGGGCAAGAAGACCCGCCGGGATATCAAAAAGTACGTTCGGCGCGCCAGGAACGAGGCCGAGGAGATGGTGGAGGATTTCACCGACAAGGTTTCGGACGTGGTCGATTCCCTGAATGACCGGACCCAGGAGATTCTGGAGCGGGGTAAGGACATTACCCAGGACGTGAAGAAAGACCTGCTCAAGGCGTTTGAGGATGGCAAGGATCGCCTGGAGAAGGAGCGGACCCGGCTGGCGAAGATGCTGGGTTGAGCCGGCGCGTACTCATGCGGTAAAGAGGCGGGACGAGATCCCGTCTCTTTTTTTCATTTCTCCGCCAGCACGATATCCCCGTACCAGGCGGTCGCTTCACCGCCGGTGTTGTCGGAATCGGTCATGAGCGCCACCCCCTCCGCCCTCGGTGGCTCCTCGCCGAAGAGCCTCACGTAGTCCTCATAGACGTTCCTCTCCTCTGAAAGCCATTTCCCCGCGCCGGCGCCGCCGCTTTCCACCGCCACCATCATCACGTTCCGTGGGGCGAAGGGGTTCGGAGTCGAGGCTCCCTTGGGAAGCCGGTTTGCCCAGATGTAGTTGATCGCCCTCGTTTGCCAGAAGAAGGTGCCGGGAAAAATTACATAGACCCGCGCCGCGTAGTCGTCTCCTCCCTTGACTCCTTCATCCCCCCTGGTCAGCGTGCCGGCGACCTTCCACGACCAGCGCAGCCACGGCTGTGCCTTCGGGTCGAAACTCATCGTTCTGACCAGTCCCGACGCCGAGCCCCGGCTCTGCGCCTTCAGGACAGTCCGCTCTCCATCCTTCACCAGCGAGTAGGTCGTTTTTCTTTTTCCCCGGAACGTCTGCTCTTGCCAGCCGGTCAGGTCTCCGGCACTGAAACGGCCCACCGTCATGGCGGCCGCGGTGCCGGCAAGGGTCAGCAGCAGGGCTGTGGCGACGATTCTTCCCATGGCGTTCCTCCCGTGAGAGCCAGTGTAGCAGGTCAGGCAGCGGGGCGAAAGATCCGCCGCGCCATAAACTCACCATCGGCGGTTGCCGTTCGCTCCGGTCTGGTAGACTTGTCACTGGGCAGGCGGCATGATCTTCACGACGGCATGTGGCCGAAACGGGAGCGAAAACCAATGGGCAATGAAAGGCGGCACCACGATGAACAGCGGATCGAGCGCATCTTTTCGGCGGACCGGCGGACGCTTCCGCCAGACGGCGGTCCATACTTCAACCGGCTCATCTTTGCCACGAGCCCCTATCTCCTTCAGCACGCCGACAACCCGGTGGAGTGGTATCCCTGGGGGGAGGAGGCCTTTGCGCGGGCACGGGCCGAGGACCGTCCGGTTTTCCTTTCCATCGGCTACGCCACCTGCCACTGGTGCCACGTCATGGCGGCCGAGTCCTTCGACGATGCCGAGATTGCCGCGGTCCTGAACCGGGAGTACGTGCCGGTGAAGGTCGACCGGGAGGAGCGCCCCGATATCGACGATACCTACATGCGCGTCGCGCAGATGATGAACGGCAGCGGCGGCTGGCCCCTCACCATCATCATGACCCCCGACCGGCAACCTTTCTTTGCCGCCACCTATATTCCCCGGCGCTCCCGGGGCGGCATGCCGGGGCTGATCGATCTCCTGGAAAAGATTGCCGATGTCTGGCGGCAGCGGCGGGACGTGATCAGGCAGAACTGTTCCGCCATCATGGATGCCCTGGTGCGGTTCAACTCCGTCCGCCCAGCCGCCGCCGAGGATGAGGCGCCGCTCCACGGTGCGCGACGGCAGTTGGCGGATATCTATGACGGCGAGTCCGGCGGCTTCGGCGGTGCGCCCAAGTTTCCCATGGCCCTGAACCTCTCCTTTCTCCTGCGCTATGGCCAGCGATACGGCGACGGCGAGGCCGTGGCCATGGCCACGGATACCCTCACCGCCATGGCGCAGGGAGGCATCCGGGATCACCTGGGCGGCGGTTTTCACCGCTACACCGTGGATGGCCGCTGGCTCGTGCCGCATTTCGAGAAAATGCTCTACGACCAGGCCCTCTGCACCCTTGCGCTGGTCGAGGCCGCACAGGTTACGGGGAACAGTGCCTTCAGGGATCTGGCACAGGAAACCTGCAGCTTTGTCCTGCGGGAGCTCTCCGCGCCGGCCGGGGGCTTCTACTCGGCTCTGGATGCCGATTCCGAGGGAAGGGAGGGGGCCTGTTACCTCTGGACTCCCGCCCAGGTGCGGGAGGTCCTCGGGGCGGCAGACGGCGAATTGTTCTGTCGCCTCTATGATGTTACCGAGCAGGGAAATTTCGAGGGGGCGAACGTGCTCCACCTTCCCCGAGCCCCCGGTGCCTTTGCCCGAATCGAGGGAGTTGATCCCCACGACCTGTGGGAGCGGAGCGACCGCTGGCGCACCCTGCTTCTGGAGGCGCGGGAGCGGCGGCCGCGCCCCTTCCGCGACGAGAAGATCATAACCGGCTGGAACGGACTCATGGTTGCGGCCCTGGCCCGCACGTTCCTGATCTGCGGCGATGAGCGTCTGCTGGAGGGCGCCGAACGCGCGGTGCGGCGTGTGAGTATTGATCTCCGTACGCCGGCAGGACGGCTGGTGCGCAGTTGTCATCGGGGCGAGGCGAGCGGTCCCGGTTTCCTGGAGGACTATGCATTTTTCATTCGCGGCCTCCTTGAACTGCACGAAGCCACCCTCGACCCCCGGCATCTGGCCCTGGCACGCTCGCTGACCCACGACATGCTCCGGCTTTTCGGCGACAACGGGGGAGGGCTCTTTGATACGGGGAGCGATGCGGAAACGATCCTCGTGCGGGGCAAGGACGCGCTGGACGGCGCCATTCCTTCGGGCAACGCCATGGCTGCCTCGGTTCTGATCCGCCTCGGCAGGATAACCGGTCACGGCGTATTCGAGGAGGCAGGGCGCGGCATCATCCGGGCGTTTCTGGACGGAGCAACCCGACAGCCCGCAGCACACATCCATCTCCTCTGCGCCCTGGGCGAACTCCTGACCGACCCGTTCGAGGTCGTGATCGCCGCGGCGACCAGGCCGCATGCTGTGCGGGAACTGCTCCGGATCCTCGGTGGCCGCCTGATTCCCGGACTGGTCCTGAGGGAGCGGGAAGAGGATGCGCCGGCCAGGGGGGAGGGCGGAAGCAGGGGCATCGCCCGTGTCTGCGCGGCCGGTGCCTGTCTGCCGCCGGTCACGGAGCCCGAAGGGTTGGAGGATATCCTGGGCCGGCACGTCATCCGGCCGTCGGGACAGAGGCGAAACGCTGAAAAAGTTCCCAAAGACCCGGCGACTGTGGTACATACCTCCCCTGATCACATTCTCCAGGGGAGCCCATGTCTGAAAAGAAGCAGATAGCCCGGGCCGCCGGCGTCCTCGGCCTGGCAACCATCATCTCCCGCATCATGGGGATGGTGCGCGACATGGCCGTTTCCCGGTTCTTCGGCGCCGGCCTCCAGACCGACGCCTTTTTCGCCGCCTTTCAGATTCCCAATATGCTGCGCCGGTTTTTCGCCGAGGGGGCCCTCACGTCGGCATTCGTGCCGACCTTCTCCGAGTGGCACTCCCAGCGAAGCCCCGAGGAGGCGCGCGAGCTCGCCAACGTCTGCTTCACGCTTCTCACCATTGTCATGGCGGGCGTGACTCTGGCGGGGATCCTGCTCGCCCCCGGCATCGTCTCGGTCATGTTTCCCGGGTTCAGGGCCGATCCGGCCAAGTTCGGGCTCACGGTCTTTCTCAACCGGCTCATGTTTCCGTATATTTTCTTCATTAGCCTGCTGGCGCTCTGCATGGGGATACTCAATACGGTTCGCCACTTTTTCACCCCGGCCATCTCCACCGTGTTCCTGAACGTTTCCATGATTCTCTGTGCCTGGCTGCTTCGCGATCGGTTCGCGGTGCCGATCACCGCCCTGGCCGTGGGGGTCCTGCTGGGGGGGGTCCTTCAGCTTCTCCTTCAACTGCCGGTGCTCTACCGCAAGGGATTCCCGCTCCGCGTCCGTTTCGATCTCCACCATCCCGCGGTACGGCGCATCGCCCTTCTCATGGGACCGTCGGTTTTCGGGGTTGGGGTCTACTACCTGAACATCACCGTGGGCAATATCCTTGCCTCGCTCCTTCCCGAGGGAAGCGTCTCGTACCTCTACTACGCCCAGCGGCTGTTCGAGTTTCCCCAGGGGATCTTCACCGTCTCCGTGGCCCAGGCGGTCCTGCCCTCCCTTAGCCGGCAGGCGGCGGCCGGCGACATGGATGCCTTCCGGGAATCTCTCGTTTTCGGCCTGCGGCTCACCCTGTTCGTCACCATTCCGGCCACGGTGGGCCTCATGGTCTGCGCCACCCCCATCTTCAGCCTCCTTTTCATGGGGGGGGAGTTCGACTATGCCCAGGCCGCCAATGCGGGAATCGCCCTGTTCTACTACGCCCTTGGGCTTTCGCTCGTGGCCCTGGTGCGGGTTCTGGTCCCCGCGTTTTACGCTCTCAAGGATACGAGGACGCCGGTCATGGTCGCTTTTGTCGCCTTCATCATGAACGCCATCGCCAGCCTCATCCTCATGAAGCCCCTCGCCCACGGCGGACTGGCCCTGGCTTCTTCCCTGTCCGCCCTTGCCAACATGGGGCTCCTTCTGGTCCTCCTGCGGCGGAAAATCGGTCCCTTCGGCGGCAGGGCCCTGGTCCGTTCAGGCATGAAGGTGCTTGCGGCATCCCTGCCCATGGCGCTGGCGGTCCGCTGGATGGTGGCGCTTATCGACTGGTCACTGCCGGGGGAAAAGATGCTCAAGGGAGTAGTTCTGCTCGGTGCCGTGGGCGTGGGCGTCGTGTTGTTTCTTGCAGCCGCCTCGTTGCTCCGCAGCGAAGAGACGCGCGAACTGGCGGCACACCTTAGAAGGAGGTTCGCTCGATGACGGGAACAGCGGCGCGCAACGAGGTGTATGTGTCCTTTTTCGAGGCGCCGGTGGGAGTCGGTGCCGTGGTGGCGGGCAGGAGGGGACTCAGGGAGGTGTTCCTCCCCTTCAGGGTCGCCACGCGGGAGGATATGGCCGCAACCGTCCGCAGCCGCTACCCCCGCCTGGCAGGCGAAAATTCCCTCGGCCGCGAGGCGGCTCGTCAGCTTGTTGCGTACTTTGCAGGCGAGGCGGTTGAGTTCACGGTTCCTCTCGACGAGGAGCACGTTACGCCGTTTCGGAAAAAGGTGTACGAGATCGTACGCGGCATAGGGAGGGGCCAGGTCATGACCTACGGCCAGGTAGCCGTTGCCGCGGGCAGCCCCGGCGCTGCCCGGGGGGTTGGCTCGGCCATGGCCGCCAATCCCCTTCCCGTCATCATTCCCTGTCATCGGGTGGTGGGGGCGGGTGGCGCCCTTACCGGCTATTCGGGGGCCGGCGGGATCGACTCCAAGCGCTGGCTTCTGGAGCTGGAAGCAAATGTCGTGTCCGGGGAGTGAGAAATCGGGCAGTTATGCACAGCTTTCCGATGGAACGCCTGCTTTCGTGAAGCCTGGGTTGAACAATGGGGCGATAACTGCCTGAAGTTCAAGGTGAATGGAGATTATTTTTTAAAATCAATATGTTATCTTGTGGGCAAAAAATAGGCAGAAGGTGAAAACCCTTCGTTCCTGTATCCGTTTGCCATCTTGTTCACATTGTTATCAACAGGTTATCCACAATTTTTGTGGAAAATTGGTCGCGGTTGTAAAAAACGTCTTCATTCCCGGCTGTTGTGCGGCTCAACCCCCTGCCTCCCCCGCTTTCGCCTCCTCCCACAGGGCCTCCATCTCAGCCAGTGATGCATCCTTGAGCGCCACCCCGCGGTCGTGAAGCGTTTCTTCGATGTGGGAAAAGCGGCGGGTAAAACGCTCAATGGTCTTGCGGAGCGCCTCTTCGGGGTCCAGGGCGAGGAATCGGCCCAGGTTGACAATGGCAAACAGGAGATCGCCCAGCTCAGCCTCCATGCGCTGCTGGTTCCCCGCGGCCATGGCTTCTTCGAACTCCGCAAGCTCCTCCATCACCTTGGCATGCACTTCGTCGACGCGGGTCCAGTCGAAGCCGACCCGGGACGCCTTCTCCGTGACCTTCTGCGCCCGCATGAGTGCCGGCAGGTGGGCCGGGACGCCGGCCAGGGCCGAGCGACGTTCCTGAGCCTTTTCCTTCTGCTTGATCCGCTCCCAGTTTTCTATCTGCTCGTCGCTGGTACGGACTACCTGATCGCCAAAGACGTGGGGGTGGCGCGACACGAGTTTTTCCGCCAGCGTTTCCAGTACGTCCGCCATGGCGAACGCTCCCCGCTCCTCGGCCACCACCGCGTGGAAGACCGGTTGGAGCAAAAGGTCGCCCAATTCTTCCCGAAGCATTTCCGGAGATCCGGCATCAATGGCTTCGATGACCTCGTAGGCCTCTTCGAGCAGATAGCGCTTGAGCGACTCATGGGTCTGTTCCGCGTCCCACGGGCATCCTCCCGGTCCGCGCAACCGCCGCATGATTTCCATGATCCTGCCGAAGCCGGCCTGTTCGTCCGTCATGGTGTTTGTTCCTCCAGGCAAAAGGGCACCCGTTCGGATGCCCTTGCACGCGTTCGCTTCACTCTTTCCTACTTACCCTTCAGATAGCTCGCCAGGAAGTTCCGCTTGTAGTCGGCAAAGCGCCCCTCCTCGATGGCAGCACGTATCTCCGCCATCATGTTCAGATAGAAGTGGACGTTGTGGATGCTCGCCAGGGTTGCGGAGAGTATCTCGTTGGCGTTGAAGAGGTGGTGGAGGTACGCCCGGGTGAAGTTCCGGCAGGTATAGCAGGTGCAGTTGGGGTCGACGGGGTAGAAGTCGCGCCGGTAGTTACGATGGGTCAGTCGAATTTTCCCCCTGTTGGTGAAAAGGGTGGCGCTCCGGGCATAGCGGGTCGGGATCACGCAGTCGAACATGTCCATCCCCCGCTCCACGCTCTCCAGGATATCCTCCGGCAGTCCCACCCCCATGAGGTAGCGGGGCTTGTTCTCCGGGAGGAACGGGGCCGTGTACTCAACTACCTTTTTCAGCAGTTCAAGCCCTTCGCCCACCGATACGCCTCCCACGGCGTAGCCGGGGAAGTCGAGCTGGACCAGTTCCCTGGCGCATTGGGCACGCAGGTCCTCGAATACGCTCCCCTGAACGATGCCGAACAGCGCCTGGTCCTTGCGCGTGTGGGCCTTTTTGCACGCTTCCGCCCACCTTATGGTCTTGCGGGTCGATGCCGCCGCGTACTTTTTGTCGCAGGGGTAGGGGATGCACTCGTCAAAAGCCATGATGATGTCGGCGCCCAGCGCTTCCTGGATCGCCGTGGCCCGTGCCGGGTCGAGGAACACTTCTTCGCCGCTCACCTCGTGGCGGAAGAAGACCCCCTCGTCGGTAATCTTCTTGTTGGGCAGCGAGAAGACCTGGAAGCCGCCCGAATCGGTCAGAATCGGTCCGTCCCATCCCATGAACCGGTGCAGGCCCCCAGCCTTGGCGACAAGGTCCTCGCCGGGGCGCAGGTGAAGGTGGTAGGTGTTGGAAAGGATGATCTGTGCTCCCGTCTCTTTGACCTGGGAGGGCGTCATCGCTTTCATGGCCGCGTGGGTGCCGACGGGCATGAAGATGGGGGTTTCGATGGTGCCGTGGGGGGTCGTGAGTGATCCCCGCCGCGCAGATGTTCTGGTGTCTTTTTTAATTAATTTGAATTTCATGTTGCCTTTTTGGGGAGGTTGTATTACAACTTCGCGAGAATATGGGCTTTTGTTAACGTAACGTGCTGCTTTTCCGTGCAGTTCAGCTCTGGTTGTATCAGACTGGCCGCTGAAATGCAACGGGGCCGTGCCCGCGCTCGCCGAGACCCCATCCATCCTCTGTCCGGCAGGCGACATGGCCTCACTGTCCCGGCCTGCCGGGCCACGTTTGTTGTCAACAGCCCTGAAAGCAGACGGAAACTGGCTTCGCGCTCTTTTAAACGATACTTTTCTATTGCTTTTTCCTAAAACGACGTTTAGTATACAGTATACAGTATAAAAATGAATAAATACTAATGTAAGAAGCGTGTTCCGGCATCAGGCTTCACTAAATCCTTGCAGGGGAGGTATCTATGGACAATTGTAAGGAGTGGCGGGCGCCGCCCGGAATATCTGCGTTTTTTCGTGAGGGCGCCGCGGTCCGGCTGTGTGCCGGCCGGCGGTACGTGGTCTGAACCCAAAGAACAACTATCTACACGCAAAGGGAAATTATTATGCAACTGTTCACGAGTTCTGTGGGAAGAAAAGTCCTGATGGCGATTACCGGCCAGGTCATGGTTCTGTTCGTCATCGTCCACATGCTTGGCAACTCATCCATCTTCATTCCCGGAGGCATCAATGCCTACGCGGAGCACCTGCATGCCCTTCCGCCTCTTGTCTGGGGCTTTCGTCTCGTCATGCTGGTTGCGGCAGGCATTCATATCCTGTTCGGCATCCAGTTGAGCCTTGAGAACCGCGCCGCCAACCCCGACACCTATGCGGTCAAGAACTACAGAAGGGCCACCATGGGGAGCCTGAGCATGCTGTACACCGGCCTCCTTCTGCTGTCCTTCATCATCTATCACCTCCTCCACTTCACCATCCGCGCTACCCCCGACATCAAGATCGGCGTAGACAGCCTGGGCCGCATCGATGTCTTCGGCATGGTGACCAACAGCTTCTCCCATGGCATCATCGCGTTCATCTACATCGCGGCCATGGTGGTTCTGTTCCTCCACCTCTCCCACGGGATCCAGAGTTTCTTCCAGACCATGGGGTGGAACAATAACAAGTCACTTCCGGTGTTCAACAGAATCGGCATGGTCGCCGCAGTGGTTCTTCTCCTCGGCTATGCGACCATTCCGTTCGTCATCGTCACCGGCATTCTGAAAGGTTAGGGGGTTCATAGTGATACTCGACGGAAAATGTCCGACAGGGCCAATTGAGAAAACGTGGGACAAGCACCGCTTCGACATGAAGCTGGTCAACCCCGCCAACAAGCGCAAGTACAAGATCCTCGTCGTCGGGACCGGCCTTGCCGGTGGTGCAGCCGCTGCATCGCTGGGGGAGCTTGGTTACAACGTGGAAGCGTTCTGTTATCAGGACAGCCCGCGCCGCGCGCATTCCATCGCCGCCCAGGGCGGTATCAACGCTGCCAAGAACTATCCGAACGACGGCGACAGCATCTACCGTCTTTTCTACGACACCATCAAGGGTGGCGACTTCCGCGCCCGTGAAGCCGACGTCTGGCGTCTGGCCCAGGTGTCCAACAACATCATCGATCAGTGCGTGGCCCAAGGCGTACCCTTTGCCCGCGACTACGCCGGTTATCTGGACAACCGCTCCTTTGGCGGCGCTCAGGTATCCCGTACCTTCTATGCCCGGGGCCAGACGGGCCAGCAGTTGCTGCTGGGCGCCTATTCCGCCCTTGCCCGGCAGATCAAGGCCGGTACCGTCAAGATGTTCCCCCGCACCGAGATGCTCGACCTGATCATTGTTGACGGCGAGGCCAAGGGGATCACGATCCGCGATCTGGTGACCGGCGAGATCCGCACTCACGTGGGCGATGCGGTTGTTCTCTGCACCGGCGGCTATGTGAACGTCTTCAACCTCTCCACCAACGCCATGGGGTGCAGTGTTACCGCTGTCTGGAAGGCCCACAAGAAGGGTGCTTTCTTCGCCAACCCCTGTTACACCCAGATTCACCCGACCTGCATTCCGCAGCACGGTGACAAGCAATCAAAACTGACCCTCATGTCCGAGTCGCTCCGTAACGACGGCCGCTGCTGGGTGCCCAAGAAGCAGGGCGACAACCGTGCGCCGGGCCAGATTCCAGACGAGGACCGCGACTACTATCTGGAGCGGAAATACCCCTCTTTCGGAAACCTGGCACCCCGTGACATCGCATCCCGCGCGGCCAAGGAGCAGTGCGACGACAACCGCGGCGTCGGACCGGGCGGACGCGGCGTCTATCTGGACTTTGCCTCCTCCATTCAGCGCCTTGGCGAAAATACTATTCGCGAGCGTTACGGCAACCTCTTCGAAATGTACGAGAAGATCACCGATGAGAACGCCTACAAGGTCCCGATGCGGATCTATCCGGCCCCCCACTACTCCATGGGCGGCCTCTGGGTCGACTACAACTGCATGAGCAACGTGCCGGGCCTCTTTGTCCTGGGCGAAGCCAACTTCTCGGTGCACGGAGCGAACCGCCTCGGCGCCAGCGCCCTCATGCAGGGGCTTGCCGACGGCTACTTCGTCATTCCCTACACCATCGCCGACTACCTGGCCCGCATTGCCCCCGGCAAGGTCAAGGCGGATAACCCCGAGTGCAAGAAATCGATCGACGATGTCAACAACGACCTCAAGAAGTTCATGTCGATCAACGGCAAGAAAACCGTCACCGAGTTCCACCGCGAACTGGGCAAGATCATGTGGAACAACGTCGGCATGGCCCGGAGCGAGGAGAGCTGCAAGGAGGCTCTCAAGGTCATCCCGCAGATCCGTGATGAGTTCTGGAAGAACGTGAAGGTTAGCGGCTCCGGCGCCGAGTTCAACCAGCAGTTGGAGAACGCCGGCCGCGTGGCCGACTTCCTGGAGTTTGCCGAGCTCATGACGCTGGATGCCCTGCATCGCAACGAGTCCTGCGGCGGTCACTTCCGGGTCGAGCACCAGATGCCCGACGGCGAGGCCAAGCGTGACGACGAAAACTACTGCTATGTCGCCGCATGGGAATTCAAGGGGGTTGGCAAGGAGCCCGAGCTTCACAAGGAGCCGCTGAAGTTTGAAAACGTCCACCTTGCGATAAGGAGCTACAAATAATGAGCCATCATGACAAGAATATGACTCTTACCCTTCATGTCTGGCGCCAGAAGGGGCCGAAGGACCCGGGGAAATTCGAGGTCTACGAGGCGAAAGACGTCAGTCCCGACCAGTCGTTCCTCGAGATGCTCGACGACGTCAACGAAGAACTCATCAAGCAGGGGAAGGACCCCATCGCCTTCGATCACGACTGCCGCGAGGGCATTTGTGGCATGTGCTCCCAGGTCATCAACGGCGTTGCCCATGGCGGCATGGATCGGACAACGGTGTGCCAGCTCCACATGCGGATGTTCAAGAATGGCGATGCCATCTACATTGAGCCGTGGCGTGCCCGCGCATTTCCGATCGTTAAGGATCTGGTCGTTGACCGGACGGCCCTTGACACCATCATCCAGGCCGGCGGCTATACCTCGGCCCACACCGGAGGGGTTGCCGACGGCAATGCCCTGCTCATTCCGAAGGGCGATGCCGATTACGCCATGGACGCCGCCGAGTGTATCGGCTGTGGTGCCTGCGTGGCAGGCTGCCCCAACGGCTCGGCCATGCTGTTCACCTCTGCCAAGGTGTCACAGTTGGCGGTCCTGCCCCAAGGCAAGGCCGAAGCTGCCCGCCGCGTCAAAGCAATGAGCGAGGCCCTTCAGGAGTGCGGTTTCGGCAACTGCACCAATCACTACGAGTGCCAGGCTGCGTGCCCCAAGGGGATCGACGTGAAGTTCATCGCCACGCTGAACAGGGAGTATCTCAAGTCTCTCTGCAAATAGCGGGCGCGCAGTGGATTTTGCACGCTGCGACAAATGAACGGAAGGGGCGGATTGACAATCCGCCCCTTTTTTTGTACACCGCTGGGGACGGTAGTGCCGGGCCGGTGAAGATGTCCCCGGCGTCTCCCGTGTCCCGTCCTGCGAAGGAATTCGGAGGTGTTGTGGTCAGCACCACGGCGTTGTTGATACAGGCGTGGCCGGGAAGCCCGCAACTCCGGCGGTGGTTGACGGGCTGGAACTATCCGCGCGGGATGCGACTCTGCTGTAGGAGCGGTGATGGGGGCTGTCATTGATATAACTTTTGTGAAGCTCCTGCTCTCCGGGGTGATCCGGGGGAGCGTGCGTGACCCGTATGCCCTGTACCGGTGTCGTGAACACTTTCAGGCGTGGCTCTTGCGCCTCTCAGGCTGCGGCGGTGAGGGGTGCCCCCGCTGCCGGGAGGGGAGTTGCGCTTATGGCAGTGCATTTCTCCAACCGCTCGGCAATGATCCGGCCACGGTCAGGCGCCATCAAAAACCACCGGTTCCTTTTGCCTTCACGTTCCCGGTTCTGGGAGATCGGCCGGAGTTCGAGGTTGGGCTTACCCTTGTGGGGACGGCGATCACCCATGCCTCCCTTCTCGTGAAGGCTTTTGCCGGAATGCTGGGGGATCGCGGTTTCACCGGCGTCACAGCCGAACTCGCGCGTGTCGAGTCCGCAGGGTATTTCGGCGAGCGGAGTCCGTGTCTGACCGATGAGGGCGCAACTGCAGGCGCGGGGCCCACAATCCTCTCAGGGACCGGGCTTATGGACAACCGCATCCTGGGAGAAGCCCTGTCGCTTTCCTTCGTTACTCCCCTGAAGATCATCCAGGATGGTGCACCGCTGCAGAGCTTTTCGTTTTCCGTGTTTGCCCGTGCGCTCATGAGGCGGGTATCGGCCCTTGCATCAGCCTATTGCGACCGGGAGATCGATGACGATTTCAGGTGGCTTGCGCAACTGAGCGCCAACGTGAAGCCCATCGGTCAGGCCGTGCGGTGGACCGACTGGCGGGAGGCGGACCGGCGCGGGCGCTATGGAGGACTTGTCGGCGATGCGGTTTTTGCCGTGAACGATGTGGAGGAGTTCATTCCCTATCTGTTGGTGGGAGAGTATCTCGGCGCGGGGAAAGGGGCTCCCTTCGGCATGGGCCGGTTTCATCTGCTCGGTGACGTCGGCTGATCTTGCATTGCAGGCCGTGTGTGATAGGAATTAACAGACGTTGGCGCGCTCTCGCCACACGGGAGCCGGACAGCGTATGATCAGGAGGTGGATGAATGGGGCAGTCGGTCTGGAAACCGATACTCTGGATGCTTGGCCTGCTGGTGGTATTCAACCTGATTTACACCTATGTTGCCCGCCAGTCCGTCGATGGCGGCGCGGTCGTGTCCTACAGCCGGTTCCGGGCCGAGCTGGCGGCTGGCAACATCAAGCGCATCACCATCAAGGGCACCACCATTACCGGTGAGTTCCGCAGCAAGGTGACTGTGGACCAGCCTGCGGGTGAAAAGACCGTGGCTCGGGAGACGGCCAGGTTTTCCACTGTCAAGCCTGGTATCGACGATCCCTCTCTCATGGCGGACCTTCAGGCAAAAAATGTCGAGGTGACCGCAGTGACAACGGAAACGTCGCCGATTGTCAGCGGGCTTTTCTATGTGCTGCCGTGGATACTGATCATCGGCGTCTGGTGGCTGGCCATGCGGGGGATTCGGGGGCAGGGACCCTCCTCGGTCATGGGAAATTTCTCCAAGTCGGGTGCCAAGATGTACACCCCCAGTGCCAAGGTGAAGGTAACCTTCGATGATGTGGCCGGCATGGAGAACCCGAAGATGGAGCTGAAGGAGATCGTCGACTATTTGCAGGATCCGAAAAAGTTCCAGCGAATCGGCGGCAAGGTGCCCAAAGGAGTGCTCCTGGTGGGGCCTCCGGGCACGGGAAAGACCCTCCTGGCCCGGGCCGTGGCGGGGGAGGCGGACGTTACCTTCCTGAGCATCTCGGCGTCCCAGTTCATCGAGATGTTTGTCGGCGTCGGCGCCGGACGGGTGCGCGATCTCTTTGCCACGGCCAAGAAGTCGGCTCCGAGCATCATCTTCATCGACGAGCTGGATGCGGTGGGGCGCAGCCGCGGTGCCGGACTCGGCGGGGGCCACGACGAGCGGGAGCAGACCCTTAATCAGCTCCTCTCCGAAATGGACGGGTTCGACTCCCTTGACGAGGTGATCGTCATGGCAGCCACCAACCGGCCCGATGTTCTGGACCCGGCGCTCCTTCGTCCAGGCCGGTTCGACCGTCACGTGGTCATCGACCGTCCCGACTGGCGTGACCGGGAGAAAATCCTCCATGTTCACACCCGCAAGGTTCCCCTCGACAAGGATGTGGATCTAGCCATCATTGCCCGGGGAACACCCGGCATGGCCGGCGCCGACCTGGAAAACCTCGTCAACGAGGCGGCCATCCTGGCGGCCCGGGAGAACGCAGCGACCGTTACCATGGATCATATGGAACGGGCCAAGGACAAGGTCCTCATGGGCGGGGAGCGGAAGATGTTCATCACGGAGCAGGAGAAGCGGATTACCGCCTATCACGAGGCCGGCCATACGATCGTGGCCAAGCTCCTGCCTGGTACCGACCCGGTCCACAAGGTGACCATCATCCCGCGGGGGCAAGCCCTTGGGGTAACCCAGCAACTGCCCGAGGACGACCGCTACCACTATCCGAAATCCTATCTCATGAACCGCCTGTCCGTGGCACTCGGCGGCAGGCAGGCCGAGCGGGCCGTGTTCGGCGATCTCTCCACCGGTGCCCAGAACGATCTCAAGATGGTGAACGACCTGGCGGTGAAGATGGTCTGCCAGTGGGGCATGAGCGACAAGATCGGCGCCATGACCTTCAGCCGCGGGGAGGAGCATCCGTTCCTCGGGCGCAAGCTGGCCGAGGAAAAGACCTTTTCCGAACAGATGGCATGGCTCATTGATCAGGAAATCGCCGCAATCATCAAGGAGGCCGAGCAGAAGGCCGATGACGTCATTGCCAACAACCGCGGCAAGCTCGATGCGCTGGTGGATGCCCTCATGGAAGAGGAAACCCTGGACGGCAAACGCATCGACGAGGTCCTGGCCTCCGTGTCGTGAGGGGTCAGTAGATTATGATGTAGCCGTGGTCCTGGGCTATCTTGGATATCTCAAGAGGATCGCTGATGATGTAGCTTTTGCCTTCAAGCGAGAAGGCGTAGGTGCCGTCATCGTTTTTGACTGCGCTGTCGACGAGGGTTTCAAAGAGGGCGGTCTTGATTGTTTCCATGATTGGCCGGCTCCTTCCATGATACAGTTTCCGGCCGGCATGACGCTGGCCGTTTGTTTTCTGTATACCGTCTTCTCCCCGGATTTGTAAACGGATTTTACCGAAAGCGAGGACTTCATGAAACAGAAGCGTTGCAGCGGCATCCTGCTCCATCCGACCTCCCTGCCGGGCCCCGGTGGTATCGGCTCGCTGGGGAAAGAGTGTCGCCATTTCATCGATTTTCTCGAAGAGGCGGGGCAGGGTCTCTGGCAGGTCCTGCCGCTGGGACCCGCGGCCTATGGCAATTCCCCCTATTCCTGCTATTCGGCCTTTGCGGGCAACCCCCTGCTGATCGACCTGAGGGCTCTGGTGGAAGAGGGGGACCTGGAGCCCGAGGAGGCCGTGGCGGAGTTGTCGGACGGTCAGGTGGACTTTCCGGCAGTTGAGGCGTTCAAGTCGAGGGCGCTCCGGACCGCCGCTGCCCGGTTCCACGTCCACGGCGACCCGGAGCGTAAGCGGGAGTTCTGGCACTTCTGCGATACCACCCCCTGGCTCCACGACGCTGCTCTGTTCATGGCTCTCAAGGAGCATTTCGGCGGCAAGAGCTGGAACGCCTGGCCCAAGGGCATTGCCCGCCGCGAACCGGCGATGGTCGAGAAATATTCGGTGCGGCTCGGCGTGGCCATCGGTGAACACAAGTACATCCAGTGGCAGTTTTCCCGCCAGTGGCGACATGTCAGGGAGTATGCCAGTGGCAAGGGGATCGCGGTTGTCGGCGACATCCCCATCTTTGTGGCCTTCGATTCAGCCGATGTCTGGACAAATCCGAGTCTTTTCAAGCTGGATGACAAGGGCAAGCCCACCGTGGTAGCCGGGGTTCCGCCGGACTATTTCAGCAAGACCGGCCAGCGGTGGGGAAATCCCCTCTATAACTGGGATGCCATGGCCGCCGATGGATTCCGCTGGTGGATCGAGCGGTTCCGCGGCTCATTCGCGCTTCACGACGTGGTCAGGGTCGATCACTTCCGCGGGTTCGAGGCGTGCTGGGAGGTGCCGGCCAAAGAAAAGACGGCGGTCAACGGCCGATGGGTCCCCGCTCCGGGGACGGCACTCTTCGATGCCGTCATCGGGGCGGTGGGATCATTGCCGATCATTGCCGAGGACCTGGGAGTCATTACCCCGGCCGTGGAGGAACTGCGCGACCGTTACCGTTTTCCCGGCATGAAGATCCTTCAGTTCGCCTTTGACTCCGGCCCGGGCAATCCCTACCTGCCTCACAACTTCACCCGTGACTGCGTGGTCTACACCGGCACCCACGACAATGACACCACTCATGGCTGGTTTCAGAGCCTCTCCCCCCGGGAGCGCCGCGAGGTTCTGGCCTATACCGGCACCACGGGCAAGGATATCCATTGGGAGCTGATCCGTCTCGGCATGGCCTCGGTGGCCGATATGGCGATTTTTCCGCTCCAGGATGTCATGGGACTCGATGGGGCGAGCCGGATGAATCTTCCCGGCACGCCCCACGGCAACTGGTCGTGGCGCTACAGTGAAGGTATGCTTGCAGAGAAGCACGCAAAAAAACTTCTCGAATTAACCGTGCTTTTTGGAAGAAAGTAGTTGATTGAATGTGGTGGTTGGCAGGGTTCTTTTTGTTGACATGTTAGGTATGGTATATATACTGTGTTGTGACGAGTAACTATACTCCTGTTGAGGGGTAGCGTCGCATGCGAAAGGAGAGTTCCATCATGTCCGACATCCCCAAAGGCTTCGATACCCTCGCACTCCACGCCGGCCAAGAGCCGGATCCTGCCACGCTGTCGCGTGCGGTTCCCATTTACCAGACCTCTTCCTATGCGTTCCGCAGCTCCGACCACGCGGCCAATCTCTTCGGCCTCCGGGAGTTCGGCAATATCTACACGCGGATCATGAATCCGACCTGCGATGTGCTGGAAAAGCGCCTGGCAGAACTTGACGGCGGAGTAGGCGCGCTTGCCCTCGCCTCGGGGCAGGCGGCAATCACCTATGCAGTGCTCAACATCGCCGGCGCCGGGCAGAATATCGTCTCCACCAGCTATCTCTATGGCGGAACCTACAACCTCTTCCACTATACTCTGCCCAGACTGGGGATATCGGTCCGGTTCGTCGACACCTCTGACCCTGAAAACGTCCGCCGGGCCATCGATGAGAACACTCGCCTGGTCTACACCGAATCGGTGGGGAACCCGAAAAACAACGTGGACGACTTCGAAGTCATAGCCCGGATCGCCCATGGGGCGGGAATCCCGTTCGCGGTGGACAACACCGTGACCACTCCGTACCTGTTCAAGCCCTTTGACCATGGTGCCGACATCGCCGTCTATTCCCTCACCAAATTCATCGGTGGCCACGGTACGAGCATCGGGGGGGCGGTGGTAGACAGCGGGCGCTTTCCCTGGAACAACGGCCGGTTCCCCGAGTTCACTGACCCGGATCCCTCCTACCACGGGCTGCGCTACTGGGAAGCCCTGGGGAACCTCTCCTACATCCTCAAGATGCGGATCACGCTCCTGCGCGATATGGGGGCCTGCCTCGCGCCGTTCAACGCATTCCTCTTCCTCCAGGGGCTGGAAACCCTGCCGGTGCGCATGGCGCGCCACGTGGAAAACGCGCGCAGGGTTGCCGAATGGCTGGAGCGGCACCCCCTGGTCACCTGGGTCAACTATCCGGGCCTGCCCAGCCACCGGGACCACGGCAATGCCGGCAAGTACCTCCCCAAGGGGGCCGGCGCCATCATCGGCTTCGGAGTCAAGGGAGGGCTCGATGCGGGCAAGAAGTTCATCGACAGCGTGAAGCTTCTGTCGCACCTGGCCAACATCGGCGATGCCAAGTCCCTCGTCATCCACCCGGCGTCCACCACGCACGAGCAGCTCACCGATGAAGAGCGCCTCTCGGCTGGGGTAACTCCGGATTTCATCCGTCTTTCTGTCGGCATCGAGGATGTGGCCGACATCATTGCCGACATCGATCAGGCCCTGCATGCCTCCCAATCCTGAGCCCACGTGTGCAACTCCGCCCTGGAACGGCCGTTGGGCCGTCTCCGGGATGCTGCCGGCGCTTCCCCCAGCGGACGGGGCTCCGTGAACATCCTGGCCCACTTGGCATTCTCCGGGGACGATCCGGAGATCATGGCCGGCAACCTCATGGGGGATTTCGTCAAGGGGCCCCTGGCGGGCCGCTATCCTCCGCGGCTCACGCTGGGCCTGGAGCTCCACCGGGCCATCGACTCCTTTGCCAGCGGGCATGAGTCGTTTACCCGGAGCAAGCGGCTGCTCGACCCGTTCTTCGGTCACTACCGGGGGGTGCTGGTGGATATCTACTACGACCATTTCCTCGCCACGGAGTGGGAGCACTACCGCGTCGAGCCGCTCCACTCCTTTATCGCGCGTGCCCGTGCGATTGCCCTCGGGTTCGCCCACCTCATGCCCGGGCGACTGGTTCAACTGCTTCCCCCCATGTTCGATGAATGGCTTCCCTCTTACGCAGACACTGCCGGGATCGGCCGGGTGCTCCGCCGAATGTCGGCGCGGGTCGGGCGGCCGAATCCCCTTGCCCTGGGCGAAGGGGAACTGCTCCGGTGCCACCGGGAGCTCAGGGGGGACTTTCAGCAGTTCCACCCGGCCCTTGCCACATTTGTGGTCGACTTTCTCGCCCGTCGCGGGTGACGCCCCCTGATTGTCCCCTACCGGTGAAGCGGCTCTACTACGTGCATGTCAGACCGATTGTCCTGCCGTCGCGCCGGGATGTGCGGCGGACGGTGCCGGGCCGTGGCAATATCAAAAGGGACATGCGCTCGATGAGCGGATGTCCCCTTGTGTGCGGGACGCGTGTGCGTACCGTATGCATTCAACGCTTGTAGCCGACAGCCCTCAGGAAGTCCCTGCGTTGCTGCCGGTCGTCGTCCGTCTCCACTCCCTTGGGCGGATATCCGTCGATGACCCCCAGCACTCCCCACCCCTGGGAGGTGGACGCCACGATGACCTGGAGGGGATTGGCGGTGGCACAGAAGATCCGGCAGACTTCGGGGCAGTTCTTGATCTGGTTCAGGATGTTGATCGGGTAGGCATCCTTCAGCAGGATGCAGAAGACGTGGCCTGCTCCGATGGCCTGAAGGTTTCTGACACAGGTCCGGATCAGTTCCTCGTCGTTTCCCTCGGTGCGGATCAGGCAGGGGCCCGAAGCCTCGGTGAAGGCGATGCCGAACCGGGCCTGGGGAACAGTGGTGGCAACGACCTCGTACAGATCCTCGGCCGTCTTGATGAAGTGGGTCTGCCCAAGGATAACGTTGCAGTCCTGGGGGATATCGATCTTGATGGCGTGGATTTCCAGGTTCATGATGGCCTCCCGGTATCACGGGTTGCTGGGGTATGATTAGCAACAACTATAAAAAGTCCTGCGATGATGTCAATGCATCCCCGGAACGTTCAGGGAGTTCACCACACACGAAAGCCCGGCTCACAGGCCGGGCCTTCTTTTTCGTCCGGTGCCGCATCAGGCACTTCATCCCAATCCGTCGGTCGTACGTTCACGGGCTGCGCCCACGCGCTCCTTGCGGGACCACGGGGGCGGGGGACCGATCCGGTTCGCCTTTTTCAAGAGGTTGTCACGCTCCTGGCGGATGGCATCGCAACAGCGTCTGCAGCGTCGTCCGTGCGGCACCGAAGCTGTCAAAGAACATCTCTTTCAGTTACATACTACACCCATTGTCCTGAACCGTCAAAGGCACCGTATCCGTGAAGCCGCGCCGGACTGTCATTTGTACGCCATGGTGCACTGGCTCGGGGCGCGGCTTCGGCAGGGGAACCTTGCGCGCCGGGACGTTTCACGGTACGATGCTGGGGTGCCCGTGCCCCGTGGGCGTTCGCCCCGGTTCCCGGGTGGCTCCCCTGCCGCACCCATCCCAGCGAGAGGTCCATGAATGGCCACTGCCGAGCGCCGCTCGATACTCTGCCCGAACTGTCGCCGCCTCATCAGCCGTGATGAGCCGTCCTGTCCCTACTGCGGCACCTCCCGTCCCGGGTCGTGGCTGAAGAACAACCCCTTCACCAGGAGTGGGGGCGACGCGGACAGGATCATCACCATCATCCTGACGGTCAATGTCATCATGTATGTGGCGTCGCTGCTGGTCGACAACCGCCCGCCAGGGCAGGGCGGGCTCTTTTCGGCCCTGTCGCCGGGGCGCAACAGCCTGCTGCTCCTGGGGGCCACCGGCGTGGTGCCCATCGACCGGTTCGGCCGGTTCTGGACGCTCCTGTCGGCCAACTACCTCCACGGCGGCCTGCTACACATCTTCTTCAACATGATGGCCCTGCGGCAGATCGCCCCGCTGGTGGCGCGCGAATACGGCACCTGGCGGATGTTTTCCATCTATACCCTCGGCGGGGTGGCCGGTTACGTGGCATCCTACCTGGCCGGCACCGGCTACACCATCGGTGCGTCGTGCGCCATCTGCGCCCTGATCGGTTCGCTTCTCTACTACGGCAAGAGCAGGGGCGGGCTCTACGGCCAGGCGGTTTTCAAGGAGGTCTGGGGATGGGTGGTCGGTCTCTTCCTGTTCGGCCTCGTTGTGCCGGGGATCGACAACTGGGGGCACGGCGGGGGAATCCTGGGGGGAATCATTATGGCCTTCATCCTCGGCTACCGTGAACGGCGCAGCGACAATCTCTTTCACACCTTCCTGGCCGGTGCCTGCGCCCTTGCCACGGCCGTATCGCTTCTGCTCGGTTTTCTGAGCGTCTACTACACCTTCAGGGGCTGAGGCGAGCCCGGGGCTTCAGTGCCACAGGCCGTTCAGGTGGCGGCGCGGCACGCGGCTCACCTCCGCCATGTGGTGAGGGACGCACGGCCCGCCGTCTTCGGGGCAGACCAGCATGCTGTCGTCCGGGTACATCTCCCGCACGATCTCTTTCAGCCTTTTGATCCGTTCATCGGTTACGGGATGAGTCCTGAGCAGGGACGGCTCGATCCCCTTCATACCCGGCAGCCGGCTTTTTTTCAGGACTCTCTGCTGATACTCCTCCAGCTTGCCCAGGGCCGAGGCGAGCCCCGCCGGGTCGCCGGTGAGCTTTGAGCCGGAGAGGTCCGCCTCGAACTCGCGGGTCCGCGACAGGGAAAGCTGGAGCAGGGCGCTGATGATGGGGGCGAAGAGCATGAGCATCAGCGGGATCCACGGCAGCGACCACTCCCCCAGGATCAGCAGGGGGAGGTTGAGGATGACCAGTACCTGTCCCATCAGCGAGATGAGGCGGGTTACGCGGGTCACCACGTCGGCGAAACTCATGACCCAGGTGTCGCTGTTTCCGATATGGCTGACCTCGTGCCCCAGGACGCCGACAAGCTCCCGGACGGTCAGAAGCCGCAGCAGGCCGTCGGTTACGGCCACTGAGGCTCCCTTGCCGCTGCCGATGGAGAAGATCAGGGGGGCGGAGCTGGGAATATAGTGGATGCGGGGGGGCTCCGCCAGGCCGGCGCGGCGGGAAAGCTGGTTAACGATAGCGTGAAGTTGGGGGGCCTCGGCGACGGAGAGGGGCTTTGCCTTGTACATCCTGAGGACGAGGGCGGGAAGGACCCTCAGGCTCACCACCAGCGGGATGATTCCCACCAGGAGCGTCCATGCCATGCCGTAGACGCCGGCAAAGAGCCAGCCGAGGGTGAGAAGAAGCCCCACCATGCCCGCCACGAGCACCATGGACTGGATGAGGTTGCGCAACCTCTGGGCCAGCATGGGGCTACACCGCGGCCTGTGGGCGCGACGCGAGGAACGCGTTCAGGTCCCGCTCTCCTTCGGAAAAATCCTCCAGGGAGATGACGGCATCTTCCACCCAGTCGCGGGTCTTGTAGTAGAGCTTGTCATAGTAGTGCCGGATCAGGCCCTCCATGAACGGTTCCATTTCCCAGCGGTCCAGGTGGCCCTTGATCGCTTCGTAGTTGTCGCCGCCGAGCTTTTTTCTGATCCGCTCCAGGGCGCCGGCCATGCCGTCGCGGTACTCGGTGCGGCCGTACTCTTCCGTGAGGCGGGCCACCCGGGTGGCCACCGACGCCTCGCACCACAGCTTCACGCTTCCCCGCATGACGTCGTAGAGGTTGCCCGGCAGGGTGAGCCTGCCGATGCGCCTGCTTTCGCCCTCCAGCAGGATGGGGCAGCCGGCAGGCAACCGGCGGAAGGCATCCCAGAGGAGGGTTTCGAACCGTTTCTGGGAGATGTCCTGGCGAAGTCCCAGTTCGCCGAAGGCCGATCCCCGGTGGCGGGCGAGTCCCTCCAGGTCGACCACGGCATGGCCGGTCCGTGCCAGTTGCAGGAGGAACGTTGTCTTGCCCACGCCGGTCATGCCGTGGAGGACAACCAGCGGCGCGGGCGGGGTAAAGGGCTCGAATGACGACAGAACCAGGTGGCGGAACGCCTTGTGGCCTCCCTGGAGCTGGATCGCGTCGAACCCTGCCAGGTCGAGGATCGACACGACGGTCTTGCTCCTGAGCCCCCCGCGCCAGCAGTAGACGAGAATGGGGCGGCCTGCCGCGGCCCGGGCAATCTCCTCCACCATGGCGGGAAAGCGGTGGGCAGTCAGGTGCAGCCCCCGGTGGCGTGCCTCCAGGGGGCCGGTCTGTTTGTAGAGTGTGCCGATCTCCACCCGTTCCTCGTTGGTGAGGAGCGGGACGTTGATGGCGCCGGGGAGATGGTCTTCCTCGTATTCGAGGGGAGTCCGGACATCCACCGCCAGGTGGGTGTCGAGCAGCGATTCATGAAACGGTGTGGTTTTGATCACGTCATTCTCCTTGCAAACCACAGCATTATACGGGGGGAGCCAGGCCAATTGCAAGGACGGCGCGCCACCACGTGCGGGATGGCCGGGGAGGGGTGCATTCTCTCTGTTTCTGCCCGGGACGGGGCCGTCGTGAGCCGTTCCATCGGTGGTGCAGATGGTTTTAGTCGGTCAAAATGCTGTTGACAAATGGGCGCGGAACGTTAATCATCCCCAGTGATTGCACGGCAGGAGGCCCGGTTCGCACAGGGAGGCGGCGGCACTGATCCGGGAGGTGTCCAAGATGGATAAAAGGCGATTCACGCGCGTTCCCTTTGTTGTTTCTGCAACGGTTACTCGCGGCGAAATCTCGTTCACTGGCGAAGTGGTCGACCTGAGCCTGAACGGTATGTTCGTGAAAACGGAGGAACAGCCGGCCATCGGCGAGGAGGTGGAGGTCGTCATCTCCCTGGCCGAGGGAAGTCCATCCCTGAATGTGGAACTGGCCGGCGAGGTGGTCCGCGCCGACGCGAGCGGCGTTGCCATCCGCTTTTCGCGCATCGAGGTCGATTCGTTCATCCACCTGCGCAATATCGTGGAGTACAACACGCCCGAGCCGACCCGGGTCATGGACGAGTTCGCCGACTACGTGGAAGATCGGCTCGGCCGGAAGTGAGGACCAGTGTCGCCGGGGCAATCGTTCCTTGATTTTTACCCCCGGTCGTGCTAATAACAGGCTGTTTTATTTGTAGTAAATATGTTTGAATGTCACTAAACAGGGAGGTGCTATGACAGCCCAGTACTCCGCCGAATTCGAGAAGGCCCTGCAGGTCGGCCGCCCCCCCAATATCCGGGCTCTTTTCCCCAACTCCAAGGCCCTCATCGTGAGCGGCAAGGTTGTGGACCGGGCCATGCTCGCCAAGGGAAAGGCCATCGCCATGGCCGCCAACGGCCGCAACTACTTCGTCATTCGCGGAGCACTGATGGCCGCCCAGCGGGCCAACTGCCCGCTCATCATCGAAATCGCCAAGTCGGAGGGGGGCCAGAAGGCTTACTGCGCCGTCAATTACTGGAACATGGCCCGCATCGTCGACGCCCTCTGCAACGAGCTGGGGATCACCGTGCCGGTGGCCATCCACGCCGACCACTACGGCATCAAGAACGAAAAGGACCTGAACGCCGCCAAGGTGGAGATTCCGACCATGTTCGAGGCGGGCATCACCTCCATCGCCATCGACGCCTCCCACCTGCCGGACGACCGGAACCTGCTGGCCAACCTGGCCATCAATCCGTTCATCCCGTCCTGGGCCGGCCTTGAGACCGAGGTGGGCGAGATCAAGGGGAACACGGGGCTCTCCACGGTGGACGAGGCGAAATTCCTCATTCAGGGGCTCAATGCCCACGGCATCTTCCCCGACTGGATCGCCCTGAACAACGGCACCACCCACGGCCTGGAGGCGTCGGATGCCGGTATCCAGGTGGGGCTCACCGCCGAGATCCACAAGGCCCTGGAACCCTACCGGGTCAACGGGGCCCAGCACGGCACCTCGGGCAACAGCTCCGAGCGGCTCCGGGCCATCGCCGATGAAACTGCCACCACCAAGGCCAACGTGGCCACCGCGCTCCAGATGATCTCCTGGGGGCTTGAAGTGAACGATTACGGCAATGCCCAACTTGATGCCGGCGGCAATTTCATCAAGAAGTCCGATGCCGGCATGAGCGACGAGCTGTGGGCCGAGATGGTGGCACATGCCGAAGGCAAAGGCTGGAAGAAGGGGGACTACAAGAACCTGAACCTTCCCTTCGAGAACAAGCTGCTGGCGCAGCCCAGGGAGATCCGCGAACGGATGGCCAAGGGGGTCGAGGAGTTCGCCTACAAGATGATGACCGAGGTGCTCAACGCCCGTGACACGGCACCTTACGCCATAGAGGCGATTCTCGCGGCCGGTTCCCACGACGTGGGGGCAAAGGGAAGCCGTATAGAGGATCCGGCCCTCTGGACCGAAGCCCGTATCATCGAGCGGGCGAAATCAATTGTGGGTGACAAGGGCGCTGAAGGTAATTTCGACGATTAGCATCCCGCTGCCAGGGGCGTGAAAGGGGGGCAAAAGCCCCCTTTTTCCGTTGCTGCTCCGGAGCAGACCATGACAAATCTCAGTGTGTTCCTTGTTTCCGTTGTTCTCGTCACCGTTGCACCGGGGCCCGATATCATCCAGGTTCTCACCCGGGGAGTAAGCCAGGGGCGGATGGCCGGCCTGGCTGCCGCGGCCGGTTTCAGCACCGGCTGTATCTTCCACACGACTCTCGCGGCGGTGGGAGTGTCGGCCCTCATCCGGTCCTCTGAGGTGGCATTCACCCTGATCAAGCTTGCCGGGGCCTTTTATCTGATCTACATCGGCATCGGGTCGCTGCGGAACCGGAGAGCTGCCCTGGTGGGCGAGCCGGCCGGCTTCGACGCCCTGGGGGCCATCTACCGCCAGAGCATAGTGGCAAACATCCTCAATCCCAAGGTAACCCTCTTTTTTCTCGCGTTCCTGCCCCAGTTCGTGTCCCCCGCGTCGGCAACTCCAGGCCTTCAGCTCATGGGGCTCGGCATCATCTTCATGGTCGTGACAATCATCATCTTCGGCGCCGTGGCCATTTTTGCGGGACTCATCGGGGATTGGCTCAGACGTCGACCTGCCGTTGCCGGACGGCTCCAGGTCCTGGCCGGCGTCACCTTCATCGGCCTCGGCATCCGCGTGGCACTGCCCGATGTCCGCTGACCCCTTCGTCATAACCACCCTGAACGAGGAGGGGCTTGCTTCCCTCAGGCAGTGGTTCCTCGGCTACTGCCGCTCCTTTTACACCTCACGCGAAGAAGACAACCGGAACATCCGCCTGAAAGAGGAGCACACGGAGCAGGTTTGCGCCTTCATGGACATCCTGACGCTGCACCTGGGGCTCGATCCGGGTGAACGGCGCCTGGCCGGGGCGGTTGCCCTGCTGCACGATGTGGGGCGGTTCGAGCAGTACCGCTGCTACGGCTCCTTCAAGGACAGCGAGTCGGAAAACCATGGGACACTCGGCGTCCGCGTGCTGACGCGGGAAAGGGTGCTCGACGGCCTGACGCCGGAAGAGCGGCGGATGATCCTCGGAACGGTGGCGCTCCACAACGCGTTCCGGATTCCCGAAGCTATCGACGGCCCGGCCCGCCGGCTGCTGCACCTGGTGCGCGACGCGGACAAGCTTGATATCTGGCGGGTGTTCCTCGAATTCTACCGTCTGCCCCCGGAGAGGCAGGCTTCGGCGGTGGGGCTGGGGTTTCCGGACCTGCCGGTCTGTACTCCCGGGGTGGTGGAAACGGTCATGCGGGGAGAACTGGTCAATCTGGCGACTTTGAGGACCCTGAACGACTTCAAGCTCCTTCAGCTTTCATGGGTGTTCGACCTGAATTTCGCCGTGTCGCGGCGGCTGGTGGCGGAGCGAAACTACGTGGAGCAGATGGCGGCGACCCTGCCCCCGGGAGAGGATGTCGCCCGGGTTGTGGCGTTCGTGCGGGAGTATCTGGCGCGGTCGGGCTAGTGTTTAGCCGCCTTCAGCATTCCGGCGACAGCTCCGCTGGCGAAGGCGATGCACCAGAGGGTGTAGATGGTGAGACTCACCCGGTGAAAGGTGTGGTTGATCCGCTCGGTCTTGCGGGCGAACGCCGCCGCGAGAGCCAGTAAAAAGTGAAAGGCCATGCCCGCCAGGGACAGGATGCCGGTAAGGTTGTGCCATTCGGGGGCCTTGCCGAAGGTCCTGGCGTAGAGGCTCATCTGATGGGTTCCCAGGTAGTCGAACAGCAGCCCCGCGCCGAAGACCAGCAGATGCTTGGCGTGGAGTCCCTCTTTCCTGCCGCTGAAGACCGCGTAGGTGTAGAAGACGAGAGCCAGCACCATGAACGTGATTCCGGCCTTGATCATCGACATCACTCTCCGTTTTCACCCGCCCGGTCGGCAAGGCGTCCGGTCTGGCGCAGGGCTTCGTACAGGACGATCCCCGCGGCGGTTGAGAGGTTGAGGCTCCGCACCTTGCCGAAGATCGGTATCCTCACGCAGTGCTCCTCGTTGGCCCGGAGCAGGTCTTCGGGCAGTCCCACGGTTTCCTTGCCGAAGACGATGAAGTCGCCCTCGCGAAAGCCGGCATCCACGTAACAGCGCGCCGCCTTCTTGCTCGTATAGAAGAAGCGTGCCTCGGGCCAGGCCTGCCGCAGTTGGTCGAGGCTCTCCCAGTAGCGGATGTCCACCTCGCTCCAGTAGTCGAGGCCGGCTCTCTTCAGGTACCGGTCATCGGTAGAAAAGCCGAGTTTTCCGACCAGATGGAGCACAGTGCCGGTGGCCCCGCAAAGGCGGGCAATGTTGCCGGTGTTGGGTGGGATTTCCGGCTCCACGAGCACAATGTGAAAAAGCTGGTGTCCAGTCATGGGTCCTTCCTGCGGGAACGCTCCCCCCTCGTATACCGGCAGGAGGTTCGCCGGCCTTGCAATTTTCAATCGGGGGGTCTATTATTAGCGCTTCTCCGCAGCCTCGCAAAGCACTTTCTTGCCATCGGGTTATCCCGGCTACTCATTACTATTCCACACCACAGGGGATCATCAATGAAAATCATCGTTACTGACGAGGTGGCTCAAGAAGGATTGGCGCTTCTTGCCCAGGATCCACGTGTTGAGCTCCATGTGAAGCTCGGCCTCAAAAAGGAAGAACTCCTCGCAATAATCGGCGATTACGACGTCATCATAACCCGCAGCGGCACCACCGTGAACCGGGAGCTCCTGGACGCGGGGAAAAGGCTGAGGCTCGTGGCCCGGGCGGGCGTGGGCATCGACAACGTAGACGTGGACTATGCCAGTTCTCGCGGCGTCATCGTGGTGAACGCTCCTTTCGGCAATACCAACAGCGCGGCCGAGCATGCCATGGCGCTGCTGCTCTCCTTCTGCCGCAACGTGACCCGCGCCAACGGCAGCCTGAAGAGCGGCGAGTGGAAGCGGGCCCCGTTTACCGGCTACGAGCTCAAGGGCAAGACGGCCGGCGTCATCGGCCTCGGCAAGGTCGGCGGCCGGGTAGCCACGCGGCTTAAGGCCTTCGAGTGCGACGTGCTCGCCTGCGATCCCTACATCGCCGTGAAGCGGGCCCATGACCTGGGAGTCAAGCTGGTCTCCCACGACGAGATTTACAAGAACTGCGACATCATCACCGTCCACACCCCTCTCACCGACGAGACCCGCAACATGATCGGCGAACGTGAGCTGGCCATGATGAAGGACGGCGTCATCATCGTGAACGCCGCTCGGGGCGGCATCATCGAAGAGGCGGCCCTGCTGAAGTTCCTGGAGTCGGGCAAGGTTGCCGGAGCCGCCGTGGACGTGTTCAGCGAGGAGCCCCCCAAGAGCGAGTATCTGAAAAAGCTCATCGGCCACGAGAGGGTCGTGGTGACGCCGCATCTGGGGGCAAATACCTTTGAGGCCCAGGTGAACGTGGCCGTGGACGTATCCCGCGAGATTCTCAACTACCTGGACGACCAGCCCCTGGAGAACGCCGTGAACATTCCGCGCTTCGACCTTGCGCTCATGGACCAGATGCGGCCGTTCCTCAACCTCATGAACACCCTGTGCGAATTCGGCATTCAGTTGCTGGACGCCAACATCTCGAAGATCGTCTTCGGCTACGCGGGTTCCATCGCCCACTATGACTGCACCCCGCTTACCGTCTGCGGCCTGGCGTCGATCCTGAACCGGATGGTGGACCAGGACGTGAACATGGTGAACGCCTCCCTGATCGCCGTAGGGATGGGAATCGTGGTGGAGGAAACCAAGACGACCCATGTTGACGCCTTCTCCAACCTCATCACCGTCGTGGTTGAAGGGGAGGGGGGCAAGCGCCGCACTATCTCAGGCACCCTTTTCGACGGGGTGCCCCGCATCGTGCGGCTGCGCGACTACTCCATGGACTTCGCGCCCGAAGAGCACATGCTGCTGCTCCACTACGCCGACCGGCCGGGCATGATCGGCAAGATCGGCACCATCATGGGGCAGCATGAGATCAATATTGCCTCCATGAACCTGGGGCGCAGTGAAAAAAAGGGGGAAGCAATGGTCATCCTTTCCCTGGACTCGGCGGTGCCGCCCCAGGTGCTGGATGAGGTACGCGCCGCCACCGACGCCACCTTCATCAAGGCCATTCACATGCCCGGCGCCCGGTGCAGCAGGAGCTGCGGCTGCGGCGTCTGATCCGTGGCCATTTCCTTGTTTAACGCGCGGGGCCGGTCTTCCTTTGGGGACCGGCCCTTTTGCGCAGGAGGATGACGCATGAAAAACACGCTGTGGCTCGGGGGCACGCTTCTGCTCATGGGGCTCGTCCTGGCGCTCTACCTGCTCACCCCCGAGCGGGCTCCGGTACCGCCGGAATCCTCCGACCGCGCCGCCGGCGACCGGGTCATCGCGGTGAAGGACGGCGACACGGTGGTCATCGCCCCGGCAGGAGGCGGCAAGCCCTACACCTGCAGACTCTACGGCATCGATACGCCCGAGACCCCGAAAAAACGTAAAAAGGGGCAGCCGTACGGGCAGGATGCGGCCGACGAACTGAGCCGTCTCGTCCTCAACCGGGAGGTGCACGTGACCCTGACCGGCGACACGACCTACAATCGCCAGGTGGGGACCATCGAGGTTGATGGGGTGAACGCGAACCTGGAGATGGTGCGCCGGGGCTATGCCTGGGCCTATGTCCAGTACCTGCGGAGGCCCCACGTGTCCGAGTACCGGGGGGCCGAAGATGAGGCGCGCCGGCAACGGCTCGGGCTCTGGCAGGAGCACAACCCCGTGCCGCCATGGGAGTTTCGCAAGCGACAGAGGCTCCAGAAGCTTGACTAATCACTCCCTTTCGACTACTTTCTCATGGTGCGGCTGTACCGGCCCCGACCCGCCGAAACAGCCGAAACTCTTTCGCAACGGAGACAACGATGATCGACAACGAAAACAACGTAAACGAGCCGGCCGAGGAGGAGAGCTTCGCCGAGCTCTTCGAAAAGAGCAATCGCAGGACCGAGCGGCTGCGGCCGGGCTCAAAGGTTGACGCACGGGTGCTCAAGATCGGCGCCGAGTGGGTCTTCCTCGATATTGGCAGCAAGGGTGAAGGGGTCATGGAGCGCAAGGAGCTCCTGGACAAGGACGGCAACCTGACCGTCGCCGAGGGGGATACCATCTCGGTCTGGTTCGTGAAGGTGGAACGGAACGAGATGCGCTTCACCACCAAGGTCGGCGCGGGGCAGGCGGGCCTGTCCGCCCTGGAGGACGCCTATCGTGCCGGCATACCCGTGGAGGGGAACGTCGAGAAGGAGATCAAGGGGGGCTTCGAGATCAAGGTCGGCGGCACTGTTCGCGCCTTCTGCCCCTATTCGCAGATTTCGCTCCGCCGGGCGGCCAACCCGGCCGAATTCGTCGGCCGCCAGCTCATGTTCAAGGTGGTGGAATTCGCCGAGCGCGGGCGCAACATCGTCCTTTCCCACCGCGCAATCCTTGAGGAGGAAGAGCGGCAGAAGCGCGAGGCCCTGAAGGAGACGCTCAAGGAGGGGACGACCGTCACCGGCACCGTGACCCGCCTTATGCCCTTCGGCGCGTTCGTTGACATCGGCGGCGTGGAGGGGCTCATTCCCATTTCCGAGGCCGGCTGGACCCGGGTCAAGGAGATCGGCGACGTCCTGTCCGCTGGCGAGCAGGTGACTGCCCTGGTGAAGCGGATCGACTGGGAGAACAACAAGATATCCCTCAGCCTCCGCGATATTCAGGCCGATCCCTGGGAGGGGGTTGCCGAGCGTTTCCCGGAAGGGTCCTACCACACGGGAACCGTGGCGCGGCTCGCTCCGTTCGGCGCCTTCGTCACGCTCGCTCCGGGCATCGACGGCCTCATCCACATCTCCAAGCTCGGTGCCGGCAAGCGGATCGCCCACCCCCGGGAGGTGCTCAAGGAAGGTGACTCCGTTGAGGTAACGGTCGAGGGTGTGGACCGCGAGAGCCGCCGTCTTTCCCTTGCGCTGGCCGCCACCAAACGCGCGGCAGAGGAAGAGGAGCGGAGCATTGCCGAATTCCGCGGCAAGGGCGCAGCACAGGCCAAGGATTCCATGGGAACGTTCGGCGACATTCTCAAGGCCCAGCTCGACGACAAGAAGTAGGTCGGATGGCGGGTCATTCCAACTACATCACTCCCGAGGGGGCGAAAAAGCTCCGGACCGAGCTGACCTGGCTCTGGAAGGAGGAGCGCCCCCGGGTCACCCAGGGGGTTGCCGATGCGGCCGCCGAGGGTGACCGATCCGAAAACGCCGAGTATATCTATGGTAAGAAACGGCTGCGGGAGATCGACCGCCGCATCCGTTTCCTTACTCAGCGGCTCGATGCCCTCACGGTGGTGGACGCTCCGCCCCCGGCCACGGGTACGGTCTTTTTCGGGGCTTGGGTACGGCTCGAAAACGAGGAGGGCGACGAGGTCGTCTACCGGGTTGTCGGCCCGGACGAGACCGATGCCGCCAAGGGGCACATCAGTCTCGACTCCCCCATGGGCAAGGCGCTGCTCGGTCGCCGGGAGGGAGACGAGATCCACGTTCGCCGTCCGGCGGGCGAGGCGGTCTTCACCCTGCTCGAAGTCGGCTACCAACCGCCGGATTAACAGGTTTTTCCCCGTCAGACGCAGGATGAAGGAGCCGGGCTGACCCGGTTTCATCCCATCCCTGCGTCTTCATTGTCAGCTTGATAGTCCCGGAGCTCCCCATGTACGTCGTCATCCTCGCCGGCGGCTCCGGCACCCGTTTCTGGCCCCTGTCGCGCAAGGCCCACCCCAAGCAGCTCATGTCGGTCTTTGGCGGAAAGTCCATGCTGCAGCGGACCGTGGAGCGGGTCATACCCCTCAACCCCAAGCGCATCCTGGTGGTCACCAACCATTTGCAGGCGGACGAAACCCGACGTCAGTTGGAATACCTGAGGGGAATGCGCATCGAGGTGATCGAGGAGCCCATGGGGCGCAACACGGCGCCGGCCATCTGCCTGGCCGCCACCCTCATTGCCCGCCACGACCCGGAGGCGGTCATGGCAGTGCTGCCCGCCGACCACTACATTGCCGACGAGGACGGCTTCTGCGCTGCACTTCAGGAGGGGCGCAACCCAGCCATGAACGGCTGGCTGGTCACCTTCGGCATCCTACCGGACCGGCCCGAAACCGGTTATGGCTACATCGAGGCCGACCGGGACCTGCGGGGCGACGGTCCGTATCCGGTCAAACGCTTTGTGGAAAAACCCGACGCAGCCACTGCGGCCCAGTACCTGGCCGCCGGCGGGTTCTACTGGAACAGCGGTATGTTCATGTGGCGCGTTGACGTGATCCTCGACCGGATTGCCAACCACATGCCCGACCTGGCCCGGGCCTTTGCCGGCATTGCCTTTGATACCGACATCTGGGAACCGGCCGACCTCGCTCCCCAGATCGAGGCCGTTTACGCCATGGTCCCTGGCCAGTCCATCGACTACGGCGTCATGGAGAAGGCCGACAACGTGCTGGTGCTCCCCGCCTCCTTCGGCTGGAGCGATGTGGGAAGCTGGAGCGCGCTGCCCGGATTGATCGCCCCCGACGACGACGGTACCATCCGTCTCGGCCACGAAACCGTCATCAGTGTGGACTCGGCCGGCTGCGTGGTGCGCGGTGAAAAGCTCGTGGCACTGGTGGGGGTGAGGGATCTGGTGGTCGTCGACACCCCCGATGCCTGATGGTCTGCGCCAAGGATGGAGCCCAGGACGTCAGGAAGATTGTGGAAGACCTGGAGCGCCGCGGCCTGAAGCAGTATCTCTGATGGCTCCCGCCGTTTCCCGGCGCCCCGGCCGTGACATCGCACCTTCCGCGAGGGGATCCCGCTGCCCATGACCCCATTCGAATATCTACTTTTGGGTACTTCCCTCCTCTTGCTGGTGAGCATCCTCGCCAGTAAGGTGTCGAGTCGACTGGGGGTGCCGGCGCTTCTTCTCTTCCTTCTGGTGGGGATGCTGGCCGGCTCCGACGGCCCGGGCGGCTTCGAGTTCGACAAGCCGGTCCTCGTCCAGTCTCTCGGCATCGTGGCTCTCGCCTATATCCTCTTTGCCGGCGGTCTCGACACCAACTGGCGCTCTGTCCGGCCGGTGCTGGGCCGGGCGCTGATTCTCTCGACTCTGGGAGTGTTTGTCACGGCCCTGCTGGTCGGCTGGTTTGTCCATGAGGTTCTCGATTTTTCATTGCTCGAGGGGCTGCTGGTGGGGGCCATTGTCTCATCCACCGATGCTGCGGCCGTGTTTTCGGTGCTCCGTTCCCGCAACGTAAGTCTTCGCGGCGAACTGAAACCGTTCCTCGAACTTGAATCGGGTAGCAACGATCCCATGGCGGTCTTCCTGACCGTTGCCATTATTTCCCTGCTGGTGGATCCCGGCGCCAAGCTCTACCATCTGCCCCTGCTCGTTCTGTGGCAAATGGCGGTCGGCGCGGCTGCAGGCTATCTCCTGGGCAAGGGAGGAGTCCTCCTGATCAACCGGCTCCGCCTGGAGTACGAAGGGCTCTACTCCGTGCTTACCCTGACCCTGGTGCTTCTGATCTACAGCGGCACCGCTCTTCTGAGAGGGAACGGCTTTCTCGCGGTCTATGCGGCGGGGCTGGTCATGGGGAACAGCTCCTTCGTGCAGAAAAAGAGCCTTATCCGGTTTCACGACGGTCTTGCCTGGCTGATGCAGATCACCATGTTCCTGATTCTCGGGCTGCAGGTTTTTCCCACTCACCTCGTTCCCGTGACGCTCGTGGGACTGAGCACGGCAGCTTTTCTCATGCTGGTGGCCCGGCCCGTCAGCGTCTTTGCGACGCTTTCCTTTACCCCCATGACCGTTCGGGAAAAAACGATGATTTCGTGGGTCGGCCTGCGCGGAGCGGTCCCCATCGTGCTTGCCACCTTTCCGTTGATGGCCGGTGTCGACAAGGCTGAGATGATTTTCAACATTGTTTTCTTCATAGTCTTTACCTCGGCGCTCCTCCAGGGGTCCACGATCCCGCTCACCGCCCGCTGGCTTGGCCTGGACGCCCCCATTTCCGCCAAGCCCCGACGTCCTTTCGAGTTCGAGCCGTCTGACGAGGAAAAGGGCGAGCTGGTCGAGGTTGATATCTCGTCCGCGTCATCGGCCGTGAATCGTCAGATCGTGGATCTCCATCTCCCACCGGGATCACTTATCGTTTTGATCCAGCGGCGGGGAGAGTTCGTCGTCCCCGGCGGCGGCACCCTCATCGAGGCGGGAGACACGGTGCATCTCCTGGCCGAGCGCGAGCGAATCAACGCGATACGCGCCATGCTCGAAACACCGCCTTGACCACCGGTCGCGCCGCTTGATTCAGTTGCCGTACTCCTTTCGTTGGGAATGATCAGAACCGGAACGGTGCTCTGACCGGCGGGGAGCCATCCCATCCTTTGGGGCAGCCATGGCTTCAGGTCCGGCCGGCCCCTTTCAACATTCAAGATGAGGTCTTCGTGGAATTTCAGGTACTCCGTGACATGGAAATACTTTTCGGGCTGGCTGTTTTTACGGTGGTGCTCCTGCGCCGGCTCATGTTCCCTTCCATTATCGGCTTTCTCGCCACCGGCATTCTGGCCGGGCCCTACGCCCTGGGGCTCATCAAGGATACCCACCAGGTCGAGCAGATGGCCGAGATCGGGGTGGTGCTCCTGCTCTTCACCATCGGCATCGAATACTCCCTCAAGGAGTTGATGCGGATCAAGCACCTCGTCTTCTGGGGCGGGGGGATGCAGGTGGGGGTCACCATCGCCATCGTGGCGGTCCTGGCATACGCCTTCGGCATACCACTCTCCCAGGCCACCTTCTTCGGCTTCCTGGTAGCCCTCTCCAGTACCGCCATCCTCATGAAACTGCTCATGGACAAGGGGGAGATGGACACGCCCCACGGCAAGATGGCGCTCGGCATCCTGATTTTCCAGGACCTCTGCGTGGTCCCCCTCATGCTCTTCACTCCCTTCCTGGCCGGGGCCGGCAACGGCTGGACAGGGATAGTCCTGGTGTCTCTCAAGGCGGCGGCCGTGGTGGTGGTGGCCCACTTCGGCTCCCGGTTCCTGGTCCCCTGGATATTCGAGCAGGTGGTCAAGAGCCGCAGCCGCGAACTCTTCATCCTTACGATCATCTTCATCGGCTTCGGCACGGCCTGGCTCACGGCCCAGGTGGGACTGTCGCTGGCCCTTGGGGCATTCATCGCCGGCCTTGCCATCTCCGAATCGGAGTACAGCCACCAGGCCCTGGGAGACATCATCCCGTTCCGCGATGCCTTCATGAGCCTGTTTTTCATCTCCGTCGGCATGCTGCTGGATCTGTCCGTCCTGGTTCGGCAGCCGGTCCTGGTGGTCACGCTCGTTCTGACCATCCTGGTGGTGAAGTTTCTGGTCACGGGCGGGGCGGCCATGGCCCTCGGCATCCCTGCGCGGGTGGGCATCGTCACGGCCCTGTCCCTGGCCCAGGTCGGCGAATTCTCATTCATTCTCTCACAGACCGGCATGCAGTACGGCCTCCTCTCCAAGGAGTTCTACCAGATATTCCTGGCCGCATCGGTGGCCACCATGGCCCTCACCCCCCTCTGCCTCAAGATCGGCGCACCGGTGGCGACTTATCTGGTGGGGGTTCTGCCGACTCCCCTGATCCGGGGACGGGGTGCGCTGCGGGGGAAAGAGAAGAAGCTCTCCCTGACGGACCATGTGATCGTGGTGGGCTACGGCGTCAACGGCAGGAATCTTTCCCGGGTGCTGAAGGTCCAGAAGATCCCCCATGTGGTGATCGAGACCAATCCCTTCACGGTTTCTACGGAAAAGAGCAAGGGAACACGCATTATGTTCGGCGACGCCACCCGGCCCGAGGTCCTCACCCACTCAGCCGTGGAGCGCGCGCGCAGCATCGTCATCGCCATTTCCGACGCGGCCGCCAGCCGCCGGGTCGTGGCCCAGGCGCGGCAGATGAGCCCCACCATCCACATCATCGTCCGGACCCGCTACATTGCCGAGATGGAGCCCCTGTACAAGCTGGGCGCCAACGAGGTGGTGCCGGAGGAGTTCGAAACGTCCATCGAGATATTCTCCCGGGTCCTGCGCAACTTCCTCGTCCCCCAGGATCAGATCGAGCAGTGCGTGGGCGAAATCCGGCGGGGCTCCTACGACATGTTCCGCACCATGAGCCGCCGGCACAGCCACGCCGTGGGGATCGCCGGGTACCTCTCCGGCGCGGAGATCGCCACCTTTCGCGTAAAGAAGGGAGCCTCCATCGAAGGAGAAAGCCTGCGGCAGGGGACCCTGCGAGCCCGCTCGGGCGCCACGCTCCTGGTGATCAAGCGGGGGGACGAGGTGACCCCCAACCCCGACCCGGTCTGGGTCCTGCACGAGGGAGACATCGTATTGCTGCTCGGCACGCCGGAGCAACTCGCCGCAGCCTCGCGCCTCTTCGATGCGCCGGCGACAGGGGGCGGGCCCGTTGCCGCGCCCCGGGCGGATAACAGCCGACACGACACCAGCAACAGGAGAGACCAGTGAAAAAAGTACTCGTAACCTATTACTCGCGCAGCGGCAATACTGAAAAAATGGCCCGCATGATCGCCGACAGCCTCGTGACCAGAGATCTGACCGTTGAGCTGATCAAGGTCGAGGAGGTCGACATCGACACGCTCCCCTCCTATGACGGCTTCATCGTCGGCTCTCCCAACTACTTCGGCACCATGGCCTGGCCCGTGAAAAAGTTCATCGACGAGAGCGTCAAGTACTTCAGGAAGCTCGACGGCAGGGCCGCCGCCGCGTTCACTTCGGAAGGGATGATCGGCGGCGGGGGCGACACGGTGGTCCTCGACATCCTCAAGGCGTTCCTGATCCACGGCTGCATCGTCCAGGGGCTCACGTCGGCCGGGCACTACGGCCCCGTGGCCGTGGGGGCGCCCGACGGACGGATCGCCAATGAGGTGAACGTTCTCGCGGCAACATTCACCGAGCTGGTCAACCGGGTCCGATGAGGGACGGAGCTGCACAGGGGGGCGAGACGATCCCGAAGACCGCCCGCCACTGCCGTGAGCTCGTCGACCGCTGGCTGGCCGACGGCAGTTTCGACCGGCGCCTCCCGGAGGTCGCGCGGCTGCGGGGCGTTCCCCAGCCCGAGGTGTATCACGCCGAGGGAGACGCCTTCGTCCATACCATGCTCGCCCTGTCGGCCGTAGACGGAGGGGCTGATCCGCGTGTTTTCTGGGGGGTGCTCCTGCACGATATCGGCAAGGCGGAGACCACCGAATTCATCAGCGGGCGCTGGCGCGCCTGGGGCCATGCCGAGCGCGGCGCAGCCATGGTACCGGCGGTCATGGAGCGGTTGGGAATCCCTGAGCTGGCAGCGGACGTGGCCTGGCTGGTCAGGCACCATACCTTCCATTTTTCCTGGAACCTGGCGCCGGCCGCGCGGCTCACCCGCAATCAGCACCGCTTCCTGGACCACCCCCTGTTGCCGCTGCTGCTGGAGGTCTGCCGCGCCGACGCGGACGGCTCCCACGGCGGCAGCGACAAGGGTGACAAGATCGAGCAGATAGCGGATCTGCTCAATGACGAAAGGAGAGCATGACATGACGATCACTGATGCGGCAAAAGCGGTTCTTACGCCGATCGTGGGGGAGCACCCCGGAAAGATCCTGCGCGTTGTCTTCGAGGGGTTCGGCTGAGGCGGTCCCCGCTTGGGACTGGCTCTGGATGAGCCGGCAGACAATGATGAGCGGATGGTCCTGAACGGCATCGAGGTGGCGGTGACCAGTAATTTCCGCTCCCTCCTGGACGACCAGATACTTGACTACATTACCAATGAGCACGGAGAGGGACTCGTCTTCAGGCGGGAATCGGGCGATGTCTGCTGCTAAGGGTGGAGCCGGATCATGATTTATGCGCTGGACGTCTTCGGGACGTTCGTTTTCGCCCTGTCAGGGGCATTCAGGGCGATCAAGCACGAACTGGACCTTCTCGGAGTGCTTGTGCTGGCGGTTGCCACCGGGGTGGGGGGCGGCATGATCCGCGATCTGCTCCTGGGGACCACGCCGCCCATGGTCTTTAGGAATGAATCCTATCTGGCCATCTGCGTGGCCGGAGGGCTCCTGGTCTTTCTGGCCGCCGGCCGGCTCGCCCCGCTCTGGGACTGGGTCATGGTGGCCGATGCCGTGGGCCTGGGCGCCTTTGCCGCCATCGGTGCCCAAAAGGGGGCCGCGGGTGGGCTCGGCGGCTTCGGCATCGTCATGATGGCGGCCATGACCGCCACCGGCGGCGGCGTGGTGCGGGATATCCTGGTGATGGAGATCCCCGCCGTGCTCCGCACCGACTTCTACGCCAGCGCCGCCATCCTCGGCGGCGTATGCTTCGTGGCGGTCCGGGCCGCCGGCGCGCCAGAGCAGGTCCAGCTCTTCACCTGTCTGACGGTCACCCTTGTTCTGCGTCTGCTCGCCATGCGCTTCGGCCTTTCCCTCCCGCGGATAAAGGGGCTCGCCCCCAGGCCGGGGGAGGGAGACGCAGAGGACGGTAAGGGGTAAAACGGGACATCCGCCCCCCCTACTTGGAGCCGAACACGGTCTTGAGCAGGTCCGTGGTGCGGGCCGCGGGGTTGGTCCTGATTTTTTTCTCCTCTTCGCCCAGCATGGTGAAGAGACCGTCCAGGGCCTTGTCGGTCACGTAGGTGTCCAGGTCAAGGGATGTCCCGCCCGCCAGGGCCGCCAGGGGAAGGGCCTCGTACTTGCCGATCATCTCCTGGTACGCCCGGGTGGTTCCCACCTCGGACATGCTCTTGGCGATGACCGGCTTGAACTCTTCGAACAGCTTGGGGCGGGTCTTCCCTTCCAGGAACGTGGTGGCGGCCCGGTCTCCGCCGTTGAGGATCTTCTTGGCGTCGTCAAAGGTCATCTGACGGACCGCGTCGCCGAAGAGTCCCGCGGCCTTGGGCGCCGCCTTCTCGGCCGCCCGGTTCATGCTCAGAACGAATTCGTCCACCTGCTTGCGGTAGCCCAGGGTGCCGAGGACGTCGGCAGCCGTGCGGATTTTTTCCGGCAGGAGGATCTTGACCAACTGGTTACCGAAATAGCCGTCGGGCTTTGCCACGGCGTTCACTGCCCGTTCCGTGCCCGTGGCCAGTGCCTCCTTCAGTCCCTTGACCACCGTGGCGTCGTCGAGGGCGGAACCCTGCAGCAGGGGCGCGGCCCGTTGCGTCAGTTCATCGAGAAAACCGGCCCGGCACTCTCCTGCGGTCACGAGCGTTGCCAGACAGGCGAGCAGCAGCAGACGTTTCATGGGTGCCTCCTTTTCCGTACCGAGTGTGCCTCCCCATCCACGTGAAGTATGATTGGTTTTGCCGATTATGCAAGACAGGACGCACCTTCCGTCCCATTTCCATCCAGCGAGGTAGAGTTATGGCTTCCCTCACCCTTCGACACCTGGCAGGCAACACCTGGCTCATCCCCGCACCGGCCGCCATCGGCGTGTATGTGCGCGACGGACGGGCCGTGCTCATTGACAGCGGCAACGACGAGGATGCGGGACGGCAGATCCTGAAGCTCCTGAACGGCCAGGGGTGGACCCTTGACCTCATCGTCAACACCCATTCCAATGCCGACCACATCGGCGGCAACGCGTTCCTTCAGAAAAAGACCGGCTGCCGCATCGCTGCCACGGTCCCGGAGGCCGCCTTCATCGCCAATCCGATCCTTGAGCCGTCCTTCCTCTACGGCGGCTATCCCGTGAAGGCGCTGCGCAACAAGTTTCTCATGGCCAAGCCGTCCACGGTCACCGACATCATCGAAGCCACCGGCCCCATCCTCGACACGGGGTTGGAGGCGGTCACGCTGGCCGGACACTTTTTCGGCATGATCGGCATCCGCACCCCGGACGGCGTCCTCTTTGCCGCCGACAGCCTGTTTCCGGAGTCAATCCTCGCCAAGTACCCCATCTTCTACCTCTACGACGTCCGGGAGCACCTGGCGTCGCTCCGGCGGCTCCGGGAGCTGGACGCGGCCATCTATGTGCCGAGCCACGGGGCGCCTTCCCCGGAGATCGGCCCGCTGATAGAAGCCAATGAACAGCGGGTGCGCCAGACCGTTTCCTTTGTGGAGTCCTGCTGCGCGGCGCCGGCCTCCTTCGAAACGGTGCTTGAACGCGTCTGCGGGGAGTACGGCATCGTCCTCGACCCGAACCAGTACGTGCTCGTGGGGAATACCATCCGCTCCATCCTCGCCTTCCTGTCCGAAGAGGGGCGGATCGCCATGATCTTCGACGGGGGCAGGCTGCTTTGGGGCGCCGCCGAGCAACGGGAGGCGTGAGATGGGACAGTCGTTCCGACCCCGCAGGCCCGGCAAACCGCCCGTGCGCAGCGATGCCGAGCTCGATGAGATGGTGCGGCGCATGCGCGCGGAACAGTCCGGCCCCGGCAGCTACCGGGAGCAGTCGCTGAAGATCCACGGCTGGATCTGCGCCAAGTGCGGCCGGGAGTTTGAACTCAACAATCTGCACCTGCTCACGGTGCACCACCGGGACGGCAACCATCACAACAATCCCCCCGATGGCAGCAACTGGGAGAACCTCTGTGTATGGTGCCACGACGACGAGCACAGCCGCGGCGTGCTTGGGGACTATCTGGACGACCGCAGCAAAACGTGAGTAGGCAACTGCCACCTCCGGAATAAAGAAGGCCCCGGAACCCGGGGCCTTTTCTGTCTCGCAAGGTTGCGCAGGGGCAGAACCCCGGCGCCGCTATTTCCGCGCGGGAACCTGCTCGGTCTTTACCTGCTTCCACGTGGAATCGGGATCGAACAGTTCCATGGCCTCGGCCCTGCGCCGGGTGTCCTTGCCGAGATTTTTTTCGTACACCTTGCCCGCCTGATTCACGATGAAGGTCATCACCCCCGAGTTGCCGTATTCGGCGGGATAGGCAACCAGCGCAAAGCCAAGGAGCATCTTGTCCTTGATCACGTAGTGGTATGCTCCCCCGGCGGCATGCTTTCCCTGGCCCTTGAGAACCTTGAAATAGTAGCCGTGGAAGGGGGAGAGGTTGCGCTCCGGCGCATACCCTTCCTTTGCCGCCTGGGCCACCAGCGGGCCGAGGGGGCTCTGCGGCTCGCCCTCCTTCGCTTCCCAGTAGAGCCCGTCACGGTTTCCCTCCGTGCTGAAAAGCCGCTGGGCGAACTCGACCTTTCCTCCGCCGCGGCAATCCTTGCTCGCATATTCCTGTTGGGCATCCACGTATGCGTCGAGCACATCGATGACGTGCAGCTCATTCCTGCCGATCCTCCGCTTCAGGATTTCGTTCTTACCTTTCCCCACGTCAAAGGCCCAGCGGGAGCCTTTTTTTACGATGGGAATCGGCATGGTCCACTGGTCGGGGCCCACGTGCACGACTGCCGTGGTTGCCGATTTCCGCTCAAGTCGGTTCGCCTGTTCGTACGAACTGAGGAAGCGCTCCCGATCCGTCTTGTCCGCCACCTCGTCGCCCGAAGAGATCAACTCCCTGCTGCCGGGGCCCAGGATCAGCAGCAGTTCCTTCTCGTCATGCGCTCTTACGGCAGCAACGAGGGCCTTGACCGCATCGTCGGGTGAGGCGAAGGTTCTGTGCCGAACGGTTGCGGCCGTGGAGGGCGAGGCTATCAGCGACAGGAGCATGGCAACGGCTGCGATAACGGCCGCCAGGGCGAGCCGGCCGCGTGCGCCTTGATGGTGGGATGCGAACTGTTTCATGTGTCTTCTCCTCTGCGCGCAGTGGGCTCTCGGGGAACGGAACGTCCGGCAGTGGCTGGCGCTACCTGAATTCCTTCTTGCCTCCACCGCGGCCACCGCCGCCCGGCGCTCTCATTTCGCCGCCCCCTCTGCCGCCGCCGGAAGGTGCCCGCTGTCCGCTCCAGCCCCCCCTGCTGCCCCCCTGGGGCGCCGGCGTGACGCTCCGGAAGCTGGATTCGCCGCGTTTGATGGCCCGGCGTTCAAACGAACCTTCGCCCACGCCCTGGAAGGGGGTATCGCGTCTTGCCGGCTTCTGCACCTGCTCGCGCTGGGGTGGTTGCGCCTGTGGCGCGACCGTGCTGTCCCGCCGCTGGACTTGGCCGGGGCCTTTCCCCGGTTGTGGCGTGCCCGGCACGTCACGCCGCTCACGAGCCGGCTGCTGCCTGCTCTCCGGCCGGCCAGGGAATTTATCGGGGTAGCCGCGCGTTTCCGGCCTGACCGGTGCCATCCGTGGCGGCCGCTTGCCGTAGAATTCGCTCGTTCTCCTGTCCCGATAGGCCACGCCCCGCCGGTGAACGGGGTTGTGCTGCCAGACGTGGCTGACCACGTTCCCTCGATAGTAGTAGCGGTGGAACCGTCTCGTCTTGCCGATGTCCACGTAGACCCGGTGGACCGGCCAATCGAACCAGGCCCAGGCAAAGAGGTCGAAGCCGATGAAAATCCCCGGGCCGAAGCCGATATAGCCGCCCGTGACGGCGAACCCGGGCGGATAGTACCAGTAGTAGGGCGGGTAGGCGGGATACCACCAGGGGCCGTACACATACAGGGGGTTGTAGACCGGCACATAGACGATGGTCGGGTCGGCCGGTTCGATCCGGATGATTTCCTTCTCATGGATGACCTTCTGCTCGGTGGTTGTTTTGAGATTTCCCTGTTCCTCGGCCTTGCGCCTCAGTTCCTGAATGGTGGCCGTAACATCGTCCTCCTGACTCAGGAAGGCATCGCCCAGCTTCCTCGTCTGGTCGAGCTTTTCGCTCATGGCGAAAAGGACCTCCGGGAAGTGGCAGAGCGACTTGACGCTGGGATCCCAAGACTTTTCTTGGAGGGCTTTATCCAACTCTTCACCCTTAAGGCCCATGTTTTGCCGCCGCCATCGCTCCGCATCCACCACTTCAAGCGGATAGGTGGAAGCCATCAGTATCTGGGCCGTCAATGAGTCGGGGTAGAGGGCAATCGGCGCAAGCATCTGGGTCAATTCCTCTTTGCTGAATGTAGTTGCCTGCTCGGGTGCGCTCTCTTCGTCCTGCGCAAGCAAGCCGGCCGGTATCATGAGCATGACGATGATGATGCAGGCCAACCGCAGCGCTCTCGTGATTATCGATTTCATACGATCTCCTCTGGTGCCTTCCGGAGCGTCATGACCCGGTCCGGAAGCTGCCGGGCTTCGATTGAATCTCCTAAAGTATAACGGCAATTTTTTGTTGCGCATCCCTTGCCCGGCCATTTGGACAGCCGCGTGCGCACGGGCCTCCAGCGGCGGCACGGGGTGCGGCGCTGCCGCTTATCCGCCGCACGCGCACCGAAATCAGAATAAAGAATCTTGCATATTTCAGTGACGCGGGTATGTTCATTGTCATTATCCCGCGCCTGAGCCATTCACGGCCGCGGGAGACAGCTTACGACCGGAGGCACGCATGGAACCGAAAAACTGGACACCGGCAGAACTCTTGCACCTTTCGAGTGGCCACTGGAACATCGGCGCGCTCCACGCCGCAGTGAGCCTGGATGTCTTTACCCCCCTTACCGGCGGGGATATCACGGCCGGGGAACTTGCGGAGCGGCTGGGCGTCGACGGCAGGGCCCTCGCCATGCTCCTGGATGCCCTCACCGCCATGGAGCTCGTGCGCAAGCGGGGAGAGCGCTACGGGGCAGCTCCCGCCGCCTGCCGCTTTCTCTCGCAGGATTCGCCCGATTACCTGGGCCATATCATCAGCCACCACCATCACCTGGTGGCCGGGTGGGCGCGCCTGGACGAAGCGGTGCGCAGCGGCGGACCGGTTCGGCAGAGCTCGTCCCACGGCAGCGACGAATCGGCGCGGGAGAGCTTCCTGATGGGCATGTTCAACCTGGCCATGCTGTCGGCTCCGCAGGTGGTGCCCCGGATCGATCTTTCGGGACGGCAACGGCTCCTGGACCTGGGGGGCGGCCCCGGTACCTGGGCCATCCAGTTCTGTCTCCACAATGCCGGGCTTCGGGCCGTGGTCTACGACCTTCCCACCACCCGTCCCTTTGCCGAGCGGACCATTGCCCGCTTCGGCCTGGCAGACCGGGTTTCCTTCGAGGAGGGGGATTTCCTCTCCGGGCACATTCCGGGGAGGTACGACGTGGCCTGGCTCTCCCAGATTCTTCACTCCGAGGGGCCCGAAGGGTGCGCGGTCATCCTTGGAAAGGCGGTGGCGGCCCTCGAGCCCGGAGGCATCATCATGGTCCAGGAGTTTATTCTGAACGATGCCAAGGACGGGCCGCTCTTCCCGGCCCTCTTTTCCCTGAACATGCTGGTGGGGACAGCGCGGGGACAGTCCTATGCCGAAGGTGAGCTGACGGCCATGATGGCGGCAGCGGCGTGCGTGACCTGCGGCGTCTTCCCCTGGATCTCCCCAACGGTGCCGGCGTCATTGTCGGGACCGTTGCCTGAGATTCATCCCTTCATGAGTAACGACACGCCTGAGCATACCGGGCAACGACCCGAGCAGTGGCTCATGGGCGAGGCCCGGCAGGTGCGGGATCCTCTCCTGGTCGCGATAGGTTGTGCCTTCGTGGCCGGGCTGCTGGTCATCCTCCAGGCCTGGCTTCTGGCGTCGGCCTGCCATCGGGTGGTTATCGAGGGCGCCGGAGGAGAGTCGGTACTTCCCCTTGCGGCTGCCGTTGCCGCCGTGGCCCTGGCGCGGGGCGTGCTGGCCCTTGTGTCCGAACGGCGTTCCGCCGCGGCTGCGGCGCGCCTCAAGGAACGGGTGCGCAGCGCTCTCTACCGGCGGCTCCTGGCCCTGGGACCGGCCGGCAGGGCAGGGGAGGAGACCGGCCCTCTGGTGGAAGCGGTGACGGCGGGCGTGGAAGGGCTCGAACCCTACGTGGCCCGCTTTCTGCCCCACCTGGCCCTGGCGGCGCTCCTGCCGACGGCGGTCCTGTTCGTCGTGGTCCCGGCCGAGTGGCGCGCCGGCCTCGTCCTCCTCTTCTCCGCCCCATTCATTCCCCTGTTCATGGTACTCATCGGCCGGGGCTCCGAAAGCCTCAACCGGCGCCAGTGGGGCCGGCTTTCCCTGCTGGCCGGACACCTCCTCGACCTGGTGCAGGGGCTGCCGGACCTGAAACTGTTCGGCGCGGTCAAGCGCGAGGCCGAGGCCGTGGCGCGGGTTTCCGAGGAGTATCGCCAAGCGACCATGGCGGTGCTCAGGATCGCCTTTCTCTCGGCCTTTACCCTGGAGTTTTTCGCCACCGTCGGCACGGCCGTGGTGGCCGTGGTGGTGGGGTTCCGGCTCCTGGCCGGCAACTTGGGGCTCGCCGATGGCCTCTTCGTGCTGCTCCTGGCGCCGGAGTTCTACCTGCCGCTCCGGACGCTGGGGCTCTCCTACCATGCCCGAATGCAGGGGGTGGCCGCGGCCGAGCGGCTCGCCCCCCTCATGTCCCTTCCCCTGCCCCATGGCGGGATGGACGGGCTGCCCGTCCCGCCGGGAGCGCCGGCCGTCCGGTTCGAAGGGGTCGGCTTCCGCTATGGCGGCGAACGGGGCGGGGTCGAAGGGATCGACCTGGAATTGCCGGCCGGCAGCATCACGGCGCTTGCGGGAGGGAGCGGCGCGGGCAAGACCACGCTGGTCCGGCTTCTGGTGGGGCTGGCCAGGCCGGAGCAGGGGAGGATCACTGTCAACGGGGTCGACCTGGGACTCGTACAACCGGACGCCTGGCGGTCGACTATCGCCTGGGTGCCCCAACGTCCCTTTTTCTTCAGGGCGACCATTCGGGAGAACCTTCTGCTCGGCCGGCCGGATGCCTCCGATGACGATATCCGTGCCGCCCTTGATGGGGCGGCGGCAACGCCTTTCATCCGACGGCTGCCCCAGGGGCTTGAAACCTTGCTGGGCGATCGGGGCGCGGGGCTGTCCGGGGGCGAGCTGCGGCGGCTGGCCCTGGCGCGGGCGTTTGTGCGCCGGGCGACGCTCGTGGTCCTGGATGAGCCGACCGCCGGTCTCGACCCCGAAAACGAACGCCTGGTGGGCGATGCCCTGGACCGGATCGCCGCGGGAAGGACGGTGCTGGTGATTTCCCACCGTGAGGAGACCATCCGCCGGGCCGGGCGGGTGGCGGTGCTCGCGGGAGGCACCATCGAACGGGTCATGGAGCCCGAAGCGTTTCTGGCGCAGGAGGGCCCGGCGTGAGAGAGCTCTTCCGCATCCTCGCCGTGGCCCGCGGGCAGTGGCCCTGGATGACGGCCGGCATGCTCCTCGCCGTGCTCGTTATCGCCGCCAGCGCGCTTCTCATGGCCGTCTCCGGCTGGTTCATCGCCTCCATGGCCGTTGCCGGCACCACGGGCGCCGCCTTCAACTACTTTTTCCCCTCGGCCGCCATCCGGGGCCTCGCCATCCTGCGGACCGTGGGGCGCTACCTGGAGCGCTTGGCGACCCACGAGGCCGGTTTCCGGGTCCTTGCCCTCTTGCGCGTCTGGCTTTTCCGGCGGCTTGAGCCCCTGGCGCCGGCAACGCTGGAGCGGTTGGGCGGGGGAGACGTGGCCGGGAGGCTCCGGGCTGACGTGGATGCCCTGGAAAGTCTCTATCTGCGGATCATGCTCCCTCTCGCCGCCGGTGGGGTTGCAATCCTGGCTGCGACGGCTTTTGTTGCAATCTGGAGCACCTCTGCCGCCGGGGTTCTTTTTCTCGCCCTGCTGGCCGCCGGGGTGGGCCTGCCCCTGGTGGCGCGGCGACTGGCCGAGGAGCCCGGCCGCCGTTCCGCCGAACTGGCCGGCAGCCTGCGGGAAACCGTGACCGAAGGGCTGCAGGGCGGAGAGGAGCTGATCCTGCTGGGGGCGACCGAGCGTCAGGCCGCACTGGTTGACGATCTTTCGCGACGGCTGGTGGCGGAACAGGAGCGTCTGGCGGCAGGAGGAGGCATCACCCTGGCGGGAGGGATTGCCTGCGGCGGGGTCGGGGTGGCCGCGGTCCTTGCGATTGCATCCTTTCAGGTTGCCGCCGGGGAACTCGGCGGACCGTTGCTGGTGATGCTGCTGCTCTTTGCCGCGGCTGCCTTCGAGTCAGCCGGCGGAATGCCCGCTGCGCTCCAGCACCTGCCGGCCGCCCGGGAGTCGGTGCGAAGAATTCTCGAGCTGGCCGATTCTCCGCCGCCGGTGCCGGAACCTGCCGTGCCAGCGCCTCTCCCGGCATCCGCGGGGATCGCCTTCCGCAACGTCTCGTTTTCCCATGCCCCTTCCCTGCCGGTACTTCGGGACTTCAACCTGGACGTGCCCGCCGGGGGACGGGTGGCGCTCATGGGTCCCAGCGGCTCGGGCAAGAGCACCGTGGCCGACATCCTCCTTCGCTTCCGCGATTACGGGGGGAGCGTCACCCTGGGGGGAGTCGAGCTCCGTGACCTGGGAGGGGAGGCTATTCGCGGGCTGATCGCTGTGGTTCCCCAGCAGCCCCACCTCTTCAACGGCACCATCAGAGAGAATATCCTTCTGGGCAACCCGGCGGCCGAAGAGGAACAGGTGCGTCGGGCCGTCCGGGATGCTGCCCTTGCCGAGTGGGTCGACGGATTGCCCCTGGGTCTGGATACCCCGGTGGGTGAGGGGGGGAGTGCCGTGTCGGGAGGAGAGGCCCGCCGGATCGCCCTGGCCCGGGCCCTGCTGAAGGATGCGCCGGTTTTTCTGCTGGACGAGCCCACCGAAGGGCTCGACTGGACCACCGAACAACGGGTGATTGCAGCGTTGGCGAATCGGATCGGGGGGAAGACCGTGCTGATCATCTCCCACCGCCCAGCCTGCGGTGCCCTGGCTGAACGGGTGCACTATTTCTTTAAAGTTCACTGAGGTTGTGCCGATGAATCAGATAAAGAGCCGACGCGCAATCGTCCAGGGAGCCAAGGTACGTGGAAGAGCCAGTCTACCGTTTTTCCTTTCTTTCAGTGGCCCAGGTCCATTCGTTTGCCATGGACCAGCCGGTCTCCATCGTCCTGGGCCCCGACAACATGTACTGGGTTGTTCCCGACGCCATGGTGGGCGAACTCCACCGGCGGGGCTTCCAGTTCTTCCGTTGATCCCACTTTGACATTGACTGGAAACGCGCGATGGCGGTAGTATTCCGTGCTTGGGATCTGACCGACCGATACCGTACGTCCCCGGGATGCGCCTGCTCCTGGGGGTTTTTGTTTCACCGTGAGACACCGATGATCACCACTCTGAAATGCCCCCGCTGCCGAACCGAAACCGTCTGGGAGGGGAATCCCCACCGGCCGTTCTGTTCGGCACGCTGCAAGACCGTTGATCTGGCCGCCTGGGCCGACGAGGAATATCGCATCGCCGGTCCCGAGACCCCTGCCGACAACGACGAAAACGACCGAGAGTAAGGAGCACTCCATGTCCGACGTACGTCTGCGCTTCGCGCCGAGCCCCACGGGCTACCTTCACGTGGGGGGAGCGCGTACCGCTCTTTTCAATTGGCTGCTGGCCCGCAAGCAGGGCGGGACGTTCATCCTGCGCATCGAGGATACCGATGTTGCCCGCTCCACCCAGGAATCGGTGGATGCCATCCTCCAGGGGATGGAGTGGCTCGGCCTCGACTGGGATGAGGGGCCCTTCTATCAATCCGAGCGGTTTCCCGTCTACCGGGAGTTCGTGGAACGGCTCCTGGCCGAGGGAAAGGCGTACCGCTGCTACTGCACGCCCGAGGAGTTGGAGGCGCGGCGCGAACAGGCCATGAAGGAGGGACGCAAGCCCAAGTATGACGGTACCTGCCGCGAACTTGACGCTCAGGACGCCGACAGGCCCTTCGTGGTCCGTTTCAGGGCCCCCCGCGAAGGGGTGACCGCGTTCGACGATCTGATCAAAGGCCGGATCGCCTTTAACAACGAGGAACTGGACGACCTGATCATACAGCGCACCGACGGGACTCCCACCTATAACTTCGTGGTGGTAATCGACGATGCAACTATGGGGATCACCACTGTCATCCGGGGTGACGATCACATCAACAATACGCCCCGTCAGATCCTGCTCTACGAGGCCCTGGGCTATCCGGTGCCCCGCTTTGCCCACGTGCCGATGATCCTCGGCGCCGACAAGACCCGGCTTTCCAAGCGGCATGGCGCCACGAGCGTCATGGCTTACCGCGACATGGGGTTCCTGCCCGAGGCGATGGTCAATTACCTGGTGCGGCTTGGCTGGAGCCACGGGGACGAAGAGATCTTCAGCCGGCAGGACCTGGTCGAGAAGTTCACGATTGAAGCGGTGGGCAAGTCGGCTGGGGTGTTCAATCCGGACAAGCTCCTCTGGCTCAACCATCACTACATCAAGGAGAGCTCACCCGAGCGGCTCGCGGAGCTGCTGGTGCCGTTTCTCCGGGAGCGGGGGGTCGACCCCTCGGCCGGACCGAACCTTCCCCTGGTGGTCAAGACCCTCCAGGAGCGGTCGCGGACCCTCGTGGAGATGGCCGATGGCGCCCTGTTCTACTATCGGAGCGATGTCAGCTATGACGAGGAGGCCGCCGCCAAGCACCTGGTGCCGGGAACGCTGCCCCTGCTCGCCTCGCTCGCGGAGAAGCTCGACGCGTGTGCCGATTTCAGCCATTCGGGGCTCGAGGCCGCGTTCAAGGAGTTCATCGCGGAAAAGGGGATCAAGTTCGGGCAACTGGGACCGGCCGTGCGCGTTTCCCTGTGCGGCGGCACCGCTTCACCCGGTATCTACGAGGTTGTCGAGGCTCTCGGCAAGGACGAGACACTGCGGCGGTTGCGCCGGGCCGTGGCGTACCTGGAACGGTAGACCTAAGCATGTAGCGCACTGCACAAGGGGCGGCACGATCGGATTCGTGCCGCCCCTTTGGTGTCGAGAGGTCCGGCCCTTGCCCCGGCGACTTTCCGAGGCTGGGGGCAGGGTATTATTTGAACCGTTTCAGGAGATCGAAGGCCCGCCGCACACGGGTCACGATCCGTATGGGCTGGACCGGCTTGGCGATGAAGTCGATGAAGCCGGCCTCCAGGGCCCGCTGCTCGTCCTCGCCGGTAGCCTTGGAGGTAAGGAGGATCATGGGGGTGTCGGCGATCAGGGGGTTTGCCCGTACCGCCCGCATGAGACTGAATCCATCCATGCGGGGCATGACCGAGTCGCAGATGATCAGGTCGGGCTTTTCCGCCACGGCGGTTTTGAGCCCTTCCACCCCATCGCCGGCCAGCAGGACGTCGTATCCTTCCTTGTGCAGGGCCACCTGGATTATCGTGGCCACCGGCGGCGTGTCCTCAACCACCAGAATCTTCTGACGCTGGGAATCCTTGGCTTTGCCGTGCAGGTAGTGCTTTTCGATCGCAGTCAGCAGTTCCTGGCGGGTGGCCAGGACCGGGATGATCTGTACCCCGTTTTTTTTGCCCAAAAAATCGATCGTTTCTACGTCGAAGGGGTCATTGATGGCGAGCGCCAGCATGTTGTCCTTCTGCTTGATGGGAAACACCTGCTTTTGTACCGCGATGTCCTGGGGCACAAGCGCGAGCAGCTCGGGAGGGAACGCATAGTCCGCGAAATCTCTTACCGTCTTGAAGGCGAACTGCTTGGAGAGGGCGTCGATCAGTTCGTCGCCGTTAATGACCCCCATCTCTTCCAGGATCTGGCCGAGGCGCTTGCCGCTCCCCTTTTGCCGATCAAGGGCCCGCTCAAGGGTCTTTACCGTGATGATCCCCGCATCCACGAGAAGATCGCCCAACTGCTTCTTGTCCGGCATGTATGCTCTCCATTGCGTTTGTGGTAGTGATCTTGCGGTCCGACCACTACTATGACACACTTTGCACCGTATACCAACCGCTTGATATCACACCGGTTGCGGTGTGACCCTTGGCCGGCGTATGCGCACTCGCCTGTCGCATGTGTATCCCATGGTAATCAAATCGGCCGGTAATGAGAATACTTTAGAGTTGTTGTCAAAAAATCCGGGGGGTTGTCGTGGGGAAACAGGAGGCGCAGGCGGGGGCTTTTGTTCGATATGTCAGGCAGGATTAACGCACATGATCCTCAGGATAGGTGCCTGTCTGGTGAACTGGGCAGTCGGTGCCGGCGCGGGTGACAGAGAAGCCATCCAGTGGTCTGCGGTCATGCCAGCCGTTGGGGCTCTGCCTTCGATGGCACTCTCTCTGCAAAACCGATAATGGTTTGAAATCACAGGAAATGGCTGTATTCGAATGCACCATTGGATGTTCGCCCTGGCCAACCCTTCGGCAAGGCTGCCTCACATAATGGCGTCCGTTCTGCGGTACGCTCCGACCGCTGGGGAAAATAGGGGTTGACGGGGGAACGTCTACATTGTAAATTCGCGTGGTTAAAAGAAATTGAGGTTTCTTGCGTCTTTTTGTCACGGGAATCCTATTGCCAGCCAGAACAGCCCTCATATACTCGAACGATTTCGCCCGGTTCAGCTATGGCGACGACCATCCGTTCAAGATTCAGCGTTTTCTCCTCGCCTTCGAGCTCATGCGCGCCTATGGCCTCATGGAGCTTCCGGACGCCAGCACCCTCGACTGTCCCCGGGCCACGGAAGAGGCGCTGCTCACCTTTCACTCCCCCGACTATCTCGATCGTCTCAGGGAATTCAGCGAGTCGGACGATGCCCGCGCTGATTTCCGGTACGGTCTCGGCGATCTGGACAACCCGGTTTTCCGGGGGCTCTACGACTGGGCCCGGCTGGGTGCCGGAGGGACCATCGAGGCGGCCCGGCTGGTTGCCGAGGAGGGCTACGACATCGCCTTCAACCTCGCGGGGGGGTGGCATCATGCCCATCGGGCCAAGGCCTCGGGATTTTCCTATCTGAACGACGCGGTCGTGGCCATCAACCTGCTCCTGGAAAAGGGCCTGCGGGTGGCGTACCTCGATATCGACGCCCACCACGGCGACGGCGTGCAGGAAGCGTTCTACGATACGGACCGGGTCCTGACCATTTCGATTCACGAGAGCGGCATGTACTTTTTCCCCGGCACCGGTTTCGAGGGGGAAACCGGCACCGGCGCGGGCACGGGGTATTCGGTCAATATCCCGCTTGTGGCCCACGCCGACGATGCGCTTTTCATGAAGGCCTTCGACGAAGTGGCGTTTCCGCTTCTCGCCGCCTATAATCCCGATGTCCTCGTGACCCAACTGGGCGCCGACACCTTCCGTACCGATCCCCTCACGCGGCTTGAGGTGACGACTCACAGCTACACCTATATTCTGCGCAAGCTCAAGGCGCTCGGCATTCCCTGGGTTGCCGTGGGAGGGGGCGGATACAACCTGGTCAACGTGGCCAGGGCCTGGACCCTTGCCTGGGGTGTGATGAACGGGGTCGAGCTGCCGCCGCGGCTGCCGGATTCGTTCGTGTCGATTATCGGCCGGCTCGGCTATCCCAACAGGATGCTCCTCGATGCCATGCACTGGGCCCAGGAGGACGACCGCAACCAGGCCCTGGATGCGGTGGAGCACAGCATAGCCCTCATCCGGAAGACGATTTTCCCGGTGATCATCGGTTCCTATGGCGAGACTTCCGGGGAATGAACCGCTGGTGGCGGCTTCGGGCCGCGAGCTCCATACCCTGCGCGAGATCAATGGTCTCGGCCAGGCGGAGCGCGACCGGATTTACGCCGGCCTGATTCCGCCCCGGCTGTTCGAACTGCTCGGAATGTCGCACGAAACCCTCAGGGGGGCCGACGGGCTCGGCAGGGTGCGGATCATCGCCCCGGAGGGAATCGGCCTGGTGCGGATCGAGGTGAGGGCACGGCCCGATGACCGGGACACGGTCTTCTTTCTGGAACTGGCCGATACCCCGTACCGGCAGATGGAGCTGGCCTTCTGCATCATTGCCGACCCGCATGCCCCGCGTTTCGATGTGGACAGGGATGCCGAAGGGCGGTCCAACTATTTCGCCTCCCAGGGGCGGAACGTTCCCGAGGAGATCCGTGCCATGGCTGCGGGGTTGTTCCCGAACCAGACGCGTCACGGGCTCAATCTGTTCGGCGAGTTCTTTCCCCGGTTCGAGCGGTTTGTGGATGCCCTCGGCGTGGAAATGATCGCGGCGGAGCCCCTGACCTACGACAATGCAATCCGGTACGAGAAGTACGGCTTCGACTATGTCACGGGCAAGCGACTCATGCTGGAGATCGACCGGGAATTCAGGCCCGGCGGAATTCTCCACCAGCGGCTCGACGGCTCGACGCCATTCCGGCTGCCCGGCGCCGAACGGACGGTGCGGGGGCGGAGCTGGGCCATCCACGACGGCATCATGGACGAGCCGTGGGACGACGTGCGCATCTATAAGATGATCGGCATCCATGCGGGAGTCGATACCTTTCCCGACCGGCAGAACGACCCCGCTGGCGAAACACGAGGAGGAGTACGACTATGAGTGCGCAGGTGCAGGACCTGACTCCCATCAAGGGAGTCACCTACTACTATCCCCCCCTTGACGCGGTGCTCGTCTTCAAGGACGGCGCGGCCGAGATTCCCTATGGCGGGCTGCCGGTCCCCCTTCTGGAGGAGGATTACGCCTCCCTCGACGGAGAGCCCTCCTATGATGCGGTGGGCAGGGGCGTCTACCAGGCCCTGCGGACCAACCCGGACTGCATCCACTGCGCGGCCTATGCGACGCTGCTGCGGGACGCCTACCCCCACTACCTGGCGGAGCTGGCCAGCCACGCCATCATGCTGGACAGCAAGGATGTGGAGGTCCCTTACATCGACCGGAAGATCGCCAGCCTCAAGGTCCTCTCCCTCCTCGAACCCGGCAATGGGGGGCTTCCCCTGGAGATCGGCCGTGCCTATCTTGACCGGGGACTGCGGCTTTCGGCGCTTCACATGTCCACGGTCAGCATCTACCGGGCCGAGCACTTCCTGCGGCGCGCCCTGGAACTGAAGCCGGGGGACGGCAGAGCGCTCCGCCTGCTGGGGGAGGTCTGCTACCTGCTGGGGAAATACGAAGAGGCTGCCTCCTGCTGGCGCGATACCCTTGATCCGGCCGATGCCGATGAAGCGGAGCGTTTCCGGGTACGGCTTGCCCGAATCAGCGAGGGGCGGCTCCCCCTCATTGCCCCGGTGGATTACCTGGAGGCCATCGGAGCCGCCTTTGCCTGTTTTCACGCCGGCGGCTACGAGGAAGCCGTCGCCATTCTCCAGGACGTGCTCATGGACGGGATCTTCTGCGCCGAGTTTCCCATTGCCGACATCCACTGCGTCATTGGCAAGAGCTTCATGCACCTGGACATGCCGCGTTATGCCGAGGAGTCGTTCCGCGCCGCGCTTCAGCTCGATCCGGCCCACGAGGAGTCGCTTGCCTGCCTCAGGAAGGCCACGGGGGAGGAATAGGATATGTTTGGCTTCAGTATTGCAGACTGGATCTTCATCGCGCTGGTCATGGCCACGATTTTCGCCTGTGTCGCCATTAGCGACATGCGCCGCCCGAAGCGCTGAAGCAATTCAGCCGGATCACCCGGAAAGGCCGCCAAATGACCGAAGATCAGGAACTGGAAATGGAATCGCGCCCCCTCGGCCTCGTGCTGCTGACCGGGCTCTATCTCTTTTTCTTCATCGTCACGGCCACCAGTTACGGTAATCCCTTCCCCTTCCTGGGGAGGATATACGTGGGCACGGCGGCCAAGGCAATCGTGTTCGTTGACAGCCTCATCTGCCTCTATCTCTTTCTGGGGATCCACAAGAGACAACTGCTGACCTGGTATTGCCTGATCGGCTACAACCTCTTCGAGGTGGTGAACACCATCGTCAACCTGAACATGATTTCCACTGCCGAGCTGGAACGGATTATTGGAGAGCCGATCGACAAGGAAGCCCTGGTGGTCAACAACATCGCCAGCGCCCTGGCGATCCTGCTGTTAACGCAGTACATTTACCGGCACCGCTCGTTTTTTACCAACCGGCGTCGCTATCTTTTTTAATGTGAGCGCGAAGCGGCCCTGAACACCGCTGTTGAGGCACGACCGCGCCTCTGGTATCATGCCGGCCACTATCGCGCGAGGAATAATACCGTGGTTTTTGTTTCACAGATGGATTCGGCACACGATGGCGAAGGGCTCTTTCATAAGCTGATGCACGGTCTTGCCCCCTCCTTTTTCCAGAAAGAGGGGTGCGATTGCCGGGTTGACCTGACCGATACCCGCGGGGTTTCCATCCGGATCGAGAACCTCAACAAGCACTTCGGCGAGAAACATGTCCTGAAGGATGTCAATCTGGCCATCAACGCGGGGGAGACCTTCTGCATCATCGGTCCGTCCGGAACCGGCAAGAGCGTTCTCCTGCGCCATATCGTCAAGCTGGAGCGACCTGACAGCGGAGAGATTTTCATCGACGGCCATCCGGTCTTCGTCAACAGGGGAAAGGATACGCCGAGCGACTACCGCTACAGCATGGTGTTCCAGTCGTCGGCCCTGTTCAACTCCCTGACCGTGGGCGAGAACGTGGGGCTCTGGCTGCGCGAGAAGCGTATCTGCAAGGAACAGCGCATCCGGGAGATCATCCGCGAAAAGCTGGCCATGGTGGGGCTGGAGAATACCGAGCAGCTCAAGACGTCGGAGCTGTCGGGCGGCATGAAGAAACGGGTCGCCATTGCCCGGTCCCTGGCCATGAACCCCGACCTCATCCTGTATGACGAGCCGACGGCGGAGCTGGATCCCGTGACCACCGACGAACTGGCGAACACCATCCTGAGGCTGAAGGAAACGACGAAAAACACCACCATAATCGTGACTCACGATCTGAACTTCGCCCTTTATGTCTCAGACCGCATCGCCATGATGCACGACGGCGGGATCGTCGACGTGGGCACCCCCGCCGAGATAAAGGCAAGCCAGAACCCGATTGTGAGGGGGTTCATCTACACGACCACCAAGGGGATCAAGGGCGAATGACCGCGTGACCGCGTCTGGCGTTTCGCCCACAGGGGAAGATCCATGAGAGGATACGGAAAAGCGTTTGTTGCATTGAGTGCCACACTGGTCGCCGGCGTCTCGTTCCTCGCGGGCTGTGCCGCGCTTAAGCAGGACCGTCCGCTCCTGCCGGTCAGGGAGTATGAGCGGATGATCGTCGGGCGGCTCGATGCGGAGTACGTGGGGACCGACAACTGTGTGGCCCGCTGCCACAAACATGAGAAGATAACCGACGATTTCCGCCACAGCGTCCACGGGGAGCAAATCCGCCCCGAAACAGGCCTCCCCCTGGTCAACTGCGAATCATGCCACGGCCCGGGAAGCCTGGCCATCGAGAAAGTCGGGGAGGACGTGGAGTACAATGACGAACACAAGGTCAAGTGCGACACCGGCAAGCTCCTCGATATCAAGAACCTGCATACCCCCGCCCAATCGCTCATCTGCCTCAAATGTCATACCGCCGCGTCAACGCCGAGTCTTGCCCACTGGAACACCGGCGTTCATGCCCTGAACGACGTCGGATGCTTCGACTGTCACAAGCTTCACCAGGCTCCCAGCAGAAGGTAAGCCGGGAGGAGATGGCGGAGATGTGCTACGGCTGCCATCCCCAGGTGAAGGCCGAAGCCCAGCTCTTTTCACACCATCCGCTCCGGGAGAGGAAAATGGCGTGCACCGACTGCCACGAACCCCACGGCTCCACCCAGGAGCACCTGCTGCGGGGCAACACGGTCAAGGAGATGTGCACCCGCTGCCACATGGACAAACAGGGCCCCTTTGCCTTCGAGCATGGCGACGTGACCGAGAACTGCTCCACCTGCCACACTCCCCACGGCTCGGTCAGCAACCATCTTCTGAACGCGGCCATGCCGTTCCTGTGTCTCCAGTGCCATTCGGGACATTTCTACACCCTCGACGCGGACCCGGCGACTGCGTCCCAGAACAGGCGGCTTTTCGCCAGCCGCTGTACCGACTGCCATTCACAGATCCATGGAACCGACATGCCTTCCGCCGAAGGGCGTGCCTGGTTCCTGCAGTGAGTTGCCGACAACTGTGCCAAGGAGTTGACCCGTGAAGGAACTCGTGAGGCTAAGAGCAACGCTGGCGGCGGCGTTCGTGCTGCTTGCGGCGGCAATTCCGGCCGGTGCCGGAGGCGAGGAGCTGGCTGTGGCGGCAGAGCCGGAGGAACTCTCCTACACTGCCGCTGTTCCGCTGGAGAGTGTCACGGAAGAAGGCGAGTACGTCGAGGTGCCCCTTGAGGAGGTTGACGTCCGCACGCGGGAGATTGTCGATCTTTCCGCCGGCTACCGGTTTGTCGATGTCAGCCGCGAGGGGCGCCGGGCCGCGGAATACGATCGTCTCCGGTCGAGCGGGGCGGGGCGGTTCACCGCCGGATCCGTGGGCAGGGATCTCAAGCTGGTCGTTGAGGGCGAATACCTTAATACCAAGGACTACAACGCGTCCCTGCTGTTTGACTACAAGGGGTACTACCGGCTGAACCTACGGACCGAGGCGCTCTACCACAACCTTGACCATGAAACGCCGCACGTTCCCATCGCGACCGACCTGAACCCTGCTGACGAGTACGGCATGTACGTGCGGCAGGACAGCGTCAATTTCCGTTATAAATTCCACGACTATCCCATTCACCTCAATCTCGGCCACTGGATGCTGGTACGCGACGGCTACTCCCAGCTTCGTTTCTCCGATTACGGCTTCGACGAGTCGCCCGACCCGGCCGACCTGGATGCAAACAACCAGGACCGGCGCAACAGGCTCCTGTTCCGGACCCGTCCCGTCAAGAACCACACCCAGGAGGGGACCATCGGCTTTGACGCCCACCTGGGACCGGTCAATATCCTCTACACCTTCCTGATCAGGCAACTGGACGACGGCATCGCGCCGCCGGGCTTCCAGTTTGCGCCCCGCTATGGCGAAAACGGCGCCCTGATCCGCAGCGCCGGGCTCCTCCAGCACAACACCACCCCGGAGAGCCGCTACTACTCCCATACCGCCAAGCTCTACACGTCGCTTACGGGGGGGATCATCGGGTCCGCCTCCTATTCGTACGGCAAAAGGGACAACCAGTCGTCGCTCACGACCGTGGCCGGGGCCGACCAGACCTCCAACACCCTGCAGAATGTGGCCGGAGATTTCGTCTATACCCCCTGTCAATGGTTTTCGTTTTCGGTGAAGTACCGGCACCAGGAGATCGACCGGGACACGCCGTCCGTCGTTCAGGTCCCCTCGCTGTCGAACCCGGTTGTGGGTGTCCGGTCGGGCATGGACACGCGGCGCGATGTGGTGTCGGCCAACTTTTCCCTCCGTCCGAACACCATCCTGACCGTTAACGGCGAGTATCGGGGCGACTTCCTGCAGCGGTCGAACACCGGCACGGACGTTGACCGCTGGCGCCTGCCCGATACCACCTCCTCAAACCGCGGCACGATGACCCTGCTGTATCGCCCGTTCAAGGGGATGCGCCTGCGGGCGCTGTACGCCTACACGGCCACCGACAGCCCGTCCTACGGCACCGAGCTGAAAACCGCCATGAGGGGAACATCCTGGCCTCCTACACCATGGCCGGGCGCTGGGGGATCTCCGCCAGTTACAAGATCGTCCGTGAAAACAACGATCACGTCACGCAGGACGTCACTACGTTCGACGATCCGCCGTTGCACGGAACCCTGACCCTGCCGCGCGATCGCCGTTCGGTCCACGGGGCGGCGAGTGTCTGGTTCGCACCCCTTGAGCCCCTCATGGTGAGCGTCAGCGCAGGATACCTCCGGGACCACTCCGATCAGGCCATCCTCCTGTCCCGCTTTCTCCTCGGCGGATACGCGGGAACCCAGTACACTTCCGAGGCACAGATTGTATCATTGAACGCATCCTACCGGTTCACGGAGCGGGTCGACCTTTTCTTGGCGCTCCAGCAGGTGCGCTCACTCTCCGACTTCAAGCCCGAAGATACCACGGCCGACGGGATATCAACCTTCCTGATCAGGGATGTGTCGCGAGCCAAGACCATCGAGAACTCGCTCTCCGCGCGGGTCAATTACCATCTCTCGCGACTGGTTTCCTGCGGCCTCGACTATTCCTATCGGGATTACGACAATAAACTCTCTTCCCTGTACGAGGGGAATGTGCATCAGGTGACCGCTCTTGTGAGGGCGAAGTGGTAGCGGGATGACCGGAACCGAGTAATGGCGTTCAGAAAACCGTTCATAGCACTCGCGTGCATGCTCTGCCTCTGTTGCGGCGCGTCGTCGGCGTTCGCGGCGGGCAAGCTGGTGGCTGCCGTTCTGACCAGCGACATGGAGCGTTACCGTGATGCATACCGTTCGTTCCTCAAGGCCCTGGCGGCAAGGGGGTATGAGGAGGGGGCCGTGGAAGTGGTAACGCAGACGCCCAACCCCGATCCCATCTCCTGGGCGAACAGTGTGCGGAAATTCGATGCCATCAAGCCCGATCTTCTCGTGACGTTCGGCGCTCCCGCCACCCTTGCCGCCAAGCAGGAAACCAGCGGCATTCCCGTTGTGTTCGTGGACGTCTACGGGCCGGTCGAAACCGGCATCTCGCGCAGCATGTCCCAGACGGGGGGAAGCCTTTGCGGAGTCAGTTCCAAGGTGCCCGTGGCAACCCTCATCAGGGCCATGGGCGATATCCGGCCCATCAGGGTGCTGGGCGTTCTCTACAATACCCGGGAAGCCGGCTCCATCCTCCAGCTCAAGGAGGTCAAGCGTGTGGCTGCCCAGCAGGGGTTCGCGGTTGTCGAGGCGAACGTTCCGTCCGCCGCGGGGCTCGATACGGCGCTTACCTATCTGCTCGGCCGCGCTGACTGCCTTTTTGTCTCCGAGAGTTCGGTGATCGGCAAGGGGTTCGACCGCATCGTCCGGAAAGCCACGGACGCACGGGTGGCGGTCATCTCTCTTACGCCAGGCTCTTCTGAGCGGGGGGCGCTGGTTTCCCTCGAAATCAGCCCGACCGAACAGGGGCAACTGGCGGCGGATTACGCATCCAAGATACTTTCCGGCCGAAGGCCGGGAGAGTTCCCCGTTTACACGCCGCGCAAGGTTGACTTGGTGCTCAACATGGGAGTTGCCAGAACGCTGGATCTCCATGTACCATTCAAAGCACTGAGCGCAGCCACACGAGTGATCAAGTAGGGAGCAGCCGTGGCGCTCCCTTTGAGGTAGTTGATGGGAAACATCCTGATCGTTGATGATGACAGATCGTTTTCGCAGTTTCTGAAAAAGTACATCCGGCAGTGCTTTCCCGCGCTGCGCGTGCATACCTGCTCTGATCCCGTCCGGGCCCTCGGACTCATCAGGAAGGGGGATGTGGATCTCCTCCTCGTGGATTACGAGATGCCGGTCATGGATGGGGAAAAGGTGGTTCGCTATGCCTGCCAGGTGGGCATGGACCGGAACAGGATCATCGTCTTGTCGAGCCGTGATGCGGACTACCTGCACCAGCACTTTCCCCTGGGAACCTGCCTGGCGGTCATGAACAAGTACGAGGCCGGCCAGAAGGCAGTGCTCGACATGGTATTGGGATCACTGCAGCGCAAGACGTCGGAAGCGGTATGCCGGTGACGAAGGAGGCCATGGGATGGCTGGCAAGGAGATAACGGTCATTTTCTATCAACAGAACCACGTGAGGGACAACTGGAAGGTCGATTTGCAGGGACCCGAGTCGCAACGGTTTTTCGGCACGCTGGCCGACGATCTCTCCCGTAGCGGGGTTATTCTCAAACGGGCGGTCAACGACGGTTTCACCATCGACATCAACAGTTACAACGATCTGCTCAACGCGGTCCGGATATCGTCCCCGACCGACGGCTTTGCCAACGTGTGCGTTGGCCACGTGATCGGCCAGAGCCCGAATCTCGACCTGCTGGACGATATCAGGCGCGCCGTGACCCGCATTGCCTTTGCCCCGGAAACCGTCCCTCCCGAGGACCATAACCGCAAGGTCTGCCACAACTGCGGCTGCGGTTGCTGACACAGCCCTTTCAGGGTAGCACGGCAGGGAGGATTTCCGCCGTGACGGTATCGCCGTTCATGGTTACAACGGCATAGGTGAGGGTGCCGGCACCGCGCTTCAGGCAGCCCGGATTGACGTAGAGGATGCCGTCGATTGCTTCGACGCAGGCAACGTGGGTATGCCCGAAGAGGACCACTGCCGCGTCAACGGCCGCGGCCCGCTCCCGGAGCCGTTCAAGGCCCGATTTGACGTGGTAGGCGTCCCCATGGGTCAGGAGGAAGCGCCGGCCGGCCAGTTCCAGCGATGCCTCACGGGGGTGGGCAGGGGAGCAGTCGCAGTTACCCTGGACTTTGATGATGGTTTTTCCCGTGGCATCCTCAAGGAAGTCGGCATCCTGGAGCTCGTCGCCCAGATGGACCACGTGGCCGGCATCTTCGTGCAGGTCGAGGATGCTCAGTGCCAGGCTCTGATTGCCGTGGGTATCGGAGAGGACCACGATTTTCATACTGTTCATTCTAGCAGAGCGCCACTGAACGCCTCAACAGGAATAGTGGGAACACCCGCTCATGGTGAAGCGCCCAAGCACTGATCACGGAAAGCGACGCCAGTTTCTCCGGCGCGGAGCGGACCCGACGGACCATTCATGACCAGGAAACATGTTCTTATTACCGGGGTAACCCTGGTTGCACTGATCATCCTCTTCACGTTTTCGGTGCAGGTGGCGCGGATTCTCATGGGAGACATGACGGCCGCAACCATCGGCGACGGGGTTGGTTACGCGGAGGTGAAGGGGCCCATCATCGATTCCCAGGAGACCGTCAAGCAGCTCGACGACCTGCGCAAGAAGAGCAGCGTCAAGGCGGTGGTGCTGAGGGTCGAGTCGCCGGGCGGGGTCATCGGTCCGTCCCAGGAGATCTACGCCGCGGTCAAGCGGCTGGCCGCCACCAAGAAGGTGGTGGTTTCCATGGGGAGCGTGGCGGCCTCGGGCGGCTACCACGTCGCCGTGCCCGCGGCCGTGATCTATGCCAATCCGGGTACCATCACCGGCAGCATCGGCGTGCTCATGAAGCTTTCGAACATCGAAGGGCTCATGGACAAGGTGGGACTCAAGGCCTTCACCCTCAAGAGCGGCAAGTTCAAGGACTCGGGCTCCCCCGTGCGGAAGCTCACCGAGGAGGAACGGGCCGTTCTCCAGGGGGTTATCGACAACCTTCACGATCAGTTCGTGCGGGCCGTGGCAGAGGGAAGAAAGCTGCCGGTCGAGGAGGTGCGGCGGCTTGCCGACGGTCGCGTCTACACCGGCGAGCAGGCCCTGCGCCTGAAGCTCGTGGACCGGCTCGGCACGCTGCACGATGCCGTGATGGAGGCGGGGCGTCTGGCGGGGATCGAGGGGGAGCCAACCCTGATCATTCCCCCGAAAAAGCGGAAGCTGCTGCGGGACATGCTGTTCGGCGAGGTGGCCGAGGCGGTGCGCGGGTCGGTGCGTAAGGGGGAGGGGCTTAGCTTCAGCTACGAGCTGGAGTGAGCCGCCCCTCTCTGATTCCATGAAAAGAGGGATGCCGCCATCGGGCGGCATCCCTCTTTTCATTTCCAGGAGAATTATCCTCTATTCGACAGTCGAACACTGTCGTTTTCAGGATTGCCACGTCAGCGCGGCATGGGGCAGTAGAGGGTGCCGTAGGGGCGCCTGCTCCGGGGTAGGACTTTCACGAACTCTTCCGCAATCACTTCGCTGAAGTCGATGTCGAAGTCCGCACAGTAGTCCTTCAGGTAGCGCTCCAGTTCGGCGCGGTCGCCATCGGTCAGTTCGAAGACCCCGACCTCGCGGGAGAGCTTCGACTCGTCCACGCCGCCCCGCACGAAGATCGTGCCGCCGTGCATGCCGGTGCCGAACCGGAAGCCGTGCTTCGGCTTTTCCGGGTCATCCGTGAACATGCCGAGCAGTACCAGTACCCCGCCTGCCATGTACTCGCCGAAAAAGTCACCCGCCTTGCCGCCGGCAATGAGCACGGGCTTGTTCTCGTTATAGGACTTCATGTGGATGCCGACCCGGTAGCCCACGTCCTTGCGGATGTGGACCCGTCCGCCGCGCATGCCGTAGCCCAGGACGTCGCCCGCGTGGCCGTGCACGATGACCTTACCCGCATTCATGGTGTTGCCGATGTTGTCCTGGCCGTTGTCGTTGACAACCACGGTGGCGCCGTTCATGAACGCTGCCAGGTCGTTGCCGGGAACGCCGTTGATGATGATTTTTACCGGCTTGTTGATCCCGTCGCCGATGAAATACTGCCCGTTCACGTTGTCGAGCACGATCTCCGATGCTCCGGCCGCCACCGCCTCGCGTACTTTCCGGTTCAGATCCCGGTAGTAAAGACCCTGTGCGTTAATGTTCATAATACCAACCTCTCCTGAGGGGGCAGGCTCGGAGCAACCGACATCCGGTCCCTGGTCCCCGATGGTTTAGATGACGCCCGGCTGCATCTTGACGATCACCGGTTCTCCGCCGCGGGGTGACCATACCTTGTCGGGGGCCGGGCAGATCTCGCGGATTGCAGCCTCTTCGGATGCCATGTACACGAAGTCGTCCTTGGTGGCGCAGACCAGCGGCCGCAGCTTGACCCGGTCATTGAGGCCGATGAGCCCTTCGTTGCTGGCGAAGAGGATTGCGAACGGACCATTGAGAAGCGCGCTGCCGTAAACCTGGCGGATGGCGGTGAGAAGCTGACGCTCGTCATCGGGGAGCCCGTCGATCATGTCCCAGAAGGGGGCGGCCATGGCAAGGCTGGCGAGTTCGGGCGTCAGGCCGTGCTTGCGGATCAGAAGGTCGAGGGTGTAGGCGACCACCTCGGTGTCGGTCAACATGGTGCAGACGTATCCGTACATCTCCAGGTAGCGCTTGTTGATGCCGTAGGACGAGATTTCGCCGTTATGGACGATGGACCAGTCGAGCAGCGTGAAGGGGTGGGCGCCGCCCCACCAGCCCGGGGTGTTGGTCGGGAATCGGTTGTGGGCGGTCCAGATATACCCCGTGTATTCTTCGAGGCGGAAAAAGTCGGCGATCTCTTCGGGGTAGCCGACCCCCTTGAATGCCCCCATGTTCTTGCCCGAGGAAACCACAAAGGCGCCTTCGATTTCGTTGTTGATGGCCATCACGTGGCGCACGACCACGTCCTCATCGGTCATGTTCTGGAAGTCGATGGCCTCGCGGTACTCAGGCGTTTCCAGGGGCCTCACGAAATAGCGCTTGAACAGGGGTGGGTGGACGATGGCCGGGGTGCGGCGGGTAGGAATCTCCTCATAGTGCTCCACAAAGAAGTGGCGCTCCAGGTATTCCTCGGTCAGTTGCAGGGCCATGCCGTTCTCGTACATGAGATGGAAGGCGAAGAATTCCTTGAAGTCCGGGTAGATGCCGTAGGCGGCAAATCCTCCGCCGAGGCCGTTGCCCCGGTCGTGCATCAGGGAGATCGACTTGATGATCACGCTTCCCTCCACGAGGTTTCCCGCCGTGGATATGAAGCCGGTCAGGCCGCAGTTGGAGATGTCCTTCTGGAAGTTATGCGTCGGTTTCCGCGTTGTCTGTATCATTGTTCGAACCTCGGTCTGGTCGTCGAATCGTGTGAGCTGCCGGCCCCTCAGTGCCCCAGCGCCACGGCCTGTCTGCCGGTTTCCGTCACCTTGCCGGCCGGGGCGAAGAGGGTGGTCCGGATATCCTTCGGCAGGTTGGCAAAGCCGAAGTCAGGCGCGAGCAACTGGTCCTTGAAGGGGGCTACGGCAATCTTCTCCCGGATGAGTCCCGAGAAAATTCCGGCCCGGTCCACTGCACCCACGAGGACCGCACCCGCCAGCAGCCCGTCCTTGATGACGATCTTGCGGTACTGGTAGTTTTCCAGGTCCTGGTAGGTGAGGATTTCGTACTCTTTGGGCTCCGCCGGATTGGTGATCCCCATGGAGATGGTCGATACCTTGAAAAGCTCGATGGAGTTCATGGCCAGGCCCCCTTCGTAGGCCCTGGCGCCGCCGGCCATGCTCACCCCGGCGATGTCGCCCTGGATGTACGCATCGGGCCAGATGGGCATGGGATTCTTTACCCCGGAGAAGAAGTCCTTTGCTTCGGCCACGTCGCCCGCGGCATAAATGCCTTCAACCGAAGTCTCCATCCGGTCGTCGACCACGATGCCGCGGTTCACCTCAACCGAAGTCTCCATCCGGTCGTCGACCACGATGCCGCGGTTCACCTCAACCCCGCTTCCCTTGAGGAAGCCGCAGGCGGGGCGCACCCCGATGGCCACGATAATCGTATCGCAAGGGATGAAATCGCCGGAGCGGAGCGTTACGCCGGCAATCTCGGCCCCGTCCCCCTCGATCCGGACGACTGTATCTTCAGTGATGACGTCGATGCCGTTGGCCTTCATCTTCTTGGCTACCACGCGTCCTGCAGGGCGGTCGAACGCGGCAGAGAGAATCCGGTCGGCCAGTTCCACGATGGTGATCTGCTTGCCGAGCAGGTGGAGCCCTTCGGCGGCCTTGAGGCCGATGAGGCCGCCACCGATGACCACCACACGGCCGATGTCGGAAGCTATTCCCTTGAGCTTGGCCGCGTCGTCCCAGGTGGTGAAGGTGAAGATCCGGTCCTTGTCGGCCATCCCTTCGATGGGAGGGATGAAAGGGTCGCCTCCCGTGGCGACCAGAAGACGGTCATAGCCGATGGTGTCCCCGCCGGCGATCCGCACCTGACGAGCGGCGGTGTCGATGCCCGTCACTTCCGAGTTGAGGAGCAGGTTGACGCGGTTCTTCTCGTAGAAGTCCTCGGGGAGATATGCCATCCGCTTTTCCGTAACGAGTCCTCCCAGGAGGTAGGAGATGAGGGGGCGGCCATAGGCGTTGTGGCGCTCGCGGGAGATAACGGTGATGGTCCCCTGCTGATCGATGCTCCTGATGCCCCGGATGGCTCCTACGGCAGCCACCGAGTTGCCGATGATCACGTAGTTCATTTCTGGCTCCCCTCCTTGAAGACAAGCGCCCGATTGGGGCAGGCGTCGACGCAGGCCGGAGACATGCGGTCCGGGCAGAGGTCGCACTTGTTTGCTTTCTTTTTCTTCAGGTTCCGCTGGATCGCCCCGTAGGGACAGGCCATGACGCAGGACCAGCAGCCCACGCACTGCTCCGTGTCGATCCGGACCACACCTTTGTCGTTCTTCTGGATTGCACCGGAGATGCAGGCCCGCAGGCAGTCGGGCTCGTCACAGTGACGGCAGGTGGTGGAGAAGGAGACGATGCCGCCGTCGATCTCCTCCACGGTGCAGCGGGCAATGGGGCGCTCGGGCTCGTGCAGGTAGGCCCGCACGGGATCCTTGGAAAGCGAATGCTCGGTGATGCAGCCGACTTCACACAGATGACAGCCGATGCAGGCGTCTTCAATCATGTAGATACGTTTCATGGGGCTATTCTCCAGCCGGCATGACGCCGAGAATGTTCATGTCTTTTTCGCTCAGGCCCACGGCCCGCAGCTTGTAGCGGTTGCCACGGAGGGATTCCAGGGCATTAAGGCCCATGCCGCCGAGGATTTCCTTCATTTCGTGGCCCCAGGCGTGGACCAGGTTCACCAACCGCTCGGCTCCCAGTTCCGGATTGAGCCGCTTGGCCAGGTAGGGGTTGTTGGTGGTGATGCCCCAGGGGCACTTGCCGGTGTAGCAGCGCTGGCACAGGGTGCAGCCCAGGGCCAGCAGGGTCGAGGTGCCCAGGTTGATGGCGTCGGCACCCAGGGCGATGGCCTTGATGGCGTCGCCGGAGGAACGGACCCCGCCCCCCACCACGATGGCGACCTGGTTGCGGATTCCTTCGTCGCGCAGCCGGGCGTCCACCGATGCCAGGGCCAGTTCCATGGGAAGTCCCACGTTGTCGCGAATGACCTGGGGAGCCGCGCCGGTCCCCCCCCTGAAGCCGTCAATGGTGATGATGTCGGCACCGGCCCGGGCAACGCCGGAGGCAATGGCCGCCACGTGGTGGACCGCTGCGATCTTGACCGACACCGGTTTCTCGTAGTTGGTCGCCTCCTTGAGGGCGAAGATGAGCTGGCGGAGATCCTCAATGGAGTAGATGTCGTGGTGGGGCGCCGGCGAGATGGCGTCGGAACCCACCGGGATCATCCGGGTCTCGGAAATCTGGTCGTTGACCTTCTCCCCGGGCAAATGGCCGCCGATGCCCGGCTTGGCGCCCTGGCCAACCTTGATCTCGATGGCGACACCGGCGTTGAGATACTGCTCGCTTACGCCGAAGCGGCCCGAGGCCACCTGGACCATGACATTGGCGCCGTACCGGTAGAGGTCTTTGTGAAGCCCCCCCTCGCCGGTGTTGTAGAGGGTGCCCAACTCGCTGGCAGCCATGGCCATGGCCCTGTGGGCGTTAAGGTTCAAGGCGCCGTAGCTCATGGCCGAGAAGATGAAGGGGTATTCCATCCGGATCTGTGGCGTCAGCTTCGTGGCGAGCTTCGGCTTGCCGGTCTGCGGCGTCAGCTTCGTGGCGAGCTTCGGCTTGCCGGTCTGCTCATCGCGGACGATCTCGATGGAGTGGGGCTTTTTGCCCAGGTAGGTCCGCAGTTCCATGGGTTCCCTGAGAGGGTCGATGGACGGGTTGGTGACCTGAGAGGCGTCCAGCAGCAGGTGGTCCCAGTAAATGGGATACTTGGCGGGGTTGCCCATGGCGGCCAGGAGGATGCCGCCGGTGTCGGCCTGAGCGTAAAGGTTGCGGATGTGGCCGTTGGACCAGGACTCGTTCCGCTTGAAGACCTCTTCATTGGAGCGGATCGTGATGGCGCCAGTGGGACAGAGGGCCGAACAGCGACGGCATCCGATGCAGAGCGTGTGATCCTCGGTGAGGGTGTCGATGGCCTCGGCGTAAGAATGGACCTCGTAGGCGCACTGGCGGATACAGACCTTGCAGCGGATGCATTTTGCGTCGCTACGGTCGACAATGAACTCGTTGAACGACTCGGTTACGGATTTATAGAGCACCTTGGGACCTCCTGGCTTCGGGTCGCATGCGTTTTAGAGTACACACGTTGATGATGTTTTGATTTAAAGCAAAGAGTGTGCCTATTTTGGTGTTGGTGGGCTGGAGGTGTGTTGTTGTGGGTATGTGCTTGAAATTATTGTTGTTTGTTCTGGGTGGAACTGCCGTTTGAAGCCGGTTGGCGCATGGGTGGTTGGAGGGTGTTCAGGAGGAGGGGGTGGTGGTGTAGAAAAAGTAATCAGGTGAGTCGGTGGCATGCCTGGTGCGTACCGGTGTCGTCGTCACCCATGTCGGTGCGGACGGCGCGTTAGCGCCAGGGAACGATGTGGCGGTATTTTTTGATTTCCCGCTCGTATGTCTGCTCAATCTCGCCTTTTCTGCCGTTGATGCGCGAGATGATCAGGACAACAACGGCAACGATGATGAGCGTGACGACGATGATGCCCACGATGATACGGCGGACGCGCCTGTGGCGCGAGTATTCGGCGTACTCCAGGTCGGTGACGCTCACGTTCCCTCCGCGCATGATGCGCAGATGCTCCAACTGGGCAGCCGAAACGAACCCCACCACCATGTCCCGGTCCCGTTCGTCGATACAGAGAAAGCGGAGCGCTGTGCTGAACAGGGGGGGCTCCCCTGCCTTGTGCCGCAGCGCTGCCACATGGACTACCTGGCAGACGACCGGCACTACGCGAAGCTTGTCCTGGGAGATGAACAACTCCATATCCACCAGCGTATCCACGGGGAGTTCCTCGGGGATCCTGATCCTGATGCCTGATCCGCTGATGTTTGCCGCCAGGGGGGGCGGTTGATCCAACTCATTCTCCCGTAACGGTTCCTGGGGAGGGGCAGGGGGAGAGGTGCCCGGCGATTCCACCGCCGTTGGGGGGGGGTACCGGCGTGCCCGCCATCGCTGTCGGATTTCATGGTCGGAAAGGCCGCGGGGGACGGAGTAGCGGAGCGGAATATAGGCATCGATCCGATAGTATTCCCGCAATTCGTCGGGAATGACTTCGCCGATGAGCCGGACGGTCAGCCGGGCATCACCGTGCTCTTCGACGATGATGGCGCGGCAGCAGTAGCCATACCCTCCCTTGCCGAGCCTGAGATCGAGGATGGTGCCGGTGCGGGCGCTTACGTTCTCGGGCAGGCTGTCCCGGGAGAGCTGCAGTTCCAGCAGGTCCCCATCAAAAAGGGTTACGACGCCCCATTCCCTGAACGAGACGTTCTGGGCTCGGGGAAAACGTACCTCGATCCGCTGGGCGAGGTCGAAGTATTTATAGTAGTTGAATAGTTCGTCGCTCATTCCGTGCCGGAGCCGATGCGCTCGTTCAACTCCCTGAGCAGTTGCTCGATATTGACCTTGTGCACACCCGCCCCGTGCTCCAGTTCCTCGTAGTCGGCAATCTGGCATTCATTGCAGTCGAGTCCGTACTTGACGAACACCGTAAGCGTCCGGGGATGTTTCCTGATGATGTCGCCAATGATCATGTCTTTGGTAATCATCGCGCCTCCCTTGTCACCTGTCCTCCCGGTACTCATCGGCACCGGGGGGATTCTCTTTAGCCCGCTGCCCGTTCGTGCAATATAAAAGGCGAGGATGGCACCGTCATCCTCGCCTTTTTCCAAACAATAGCAGGGTTGCGCGACAACGCAACACCGGTGCGGCTCCTTACTTGAGGTTGCCGATCGCTTCCTCGATCCGATCGAGTCCCTTCTTGATGGTTTCCAGGCTCGTGGCGTAGGAGAGGCGGGCATAGCGGTCGTCCCCGAATGCGACGCCGGGGACCAACGCCACTTTGGCGTCTTCCAGCAGATAAGCGGCAAAGTCGGAAGAGTTCTCGATCTTCTTGCCGGCCGGGGTGGTCTTGCCGTACACGCCGGAGAAGTTGGGGAAGGCGTAGAAGGCGCCGGTGGACTTGAAGCAGGTGACCCCCGGAATGGCATTCAGCCGGTCGACGATGTAGGTGCGGCGTTTTTCGAATTCCTTGACCATCTCGGCCACGGCGTCCTGGGGTCCGTTCAGTGCCTCCACGGAGGCCTTCTGGGCGATGGAGGTGGCATTGGAGGTGGACTGGGACTGCATCTTGGTCATGGCGGCCATGAGCGCCTTGGGCCCGCAGGCGTAGCCGATCCGCCAGCCGGTCATGGAGTAGGCCTTGGAGACGCCGTTTACGATGATGGTGCGGTCCTTGAGCTCCGGGCAGACCATGGGGATGTTGCAGAACTCGAGCCCGTCATAGAGAAGTTTCTCGTAGATGTCGTCGGAAACCACATAGACGTGGGGGTGCTTGAGCAGCACCGCGGCCAGCGCCTTCAGCTCATCCTTGGTGTAGGTGGAGCCGGTCGGGTTGCAGGGGGAGTTGAGGATGACGTAGACGGTCCGGGAGGTGATGGCTTTTTCCAGCTGCTCGGCCGTGATCTTGAACCCGGTGGATTCGTCGGTCATGATGAATACCGGCGTGCCGCCGGCCAGCACGATCTGGTCCGGGTAGGAGACCCAGTAGGGACCAGGGATGATGACTTCGTCTCCCTCCTGGATCATGGCCTGGGAGATGTTGTAGAGGGTGTGCTTGGCGCCGCAGGCGACGGAAATCTCGTCGCGGGTGTACTCCAGCCCGTGATCGCGCTTCATTTTGGCGATGATGGCATCTTTCAGATCATCGGCGCCGCCCACCGGCATGTATTTGGTGAAACCTGCGTCGATGGCTTTCTTGCCGGCTTCCTTGATGTTGGCCGGGGTGTCGAAATCGGGCTCGCCGGCACCGAAGCCGACAACGTCGATGCCCTGAGCCTTCAGTGCCTTTGCCTTGGCATCGATGGACAGGGTGGGGGAAGGCTGGATCTTGTTGACGCGGTCTGCAAGTTTCATTGTACCCTCCTTGGGGGTGATGGAAATGTCCGAATGGGACACTAACGATCTGGTCTGGCGAATTTGTCCGTGGCGCCAAGCCGTCGATGGGGCCGTTCAGGGAGCTCACCTCCTTCACGATGGAGGAGGAAAGATAGCCGTAGGGAACCGAGGTCATCATGAAGAGGGTCTCCACGTCCTGGGAGATGCTCCGGTTCATCTGGGCGATCTGGAACTCGTACTCGAAGTCGGATATGGCCCGCAGGCCCCGGATGATGACCGTTGCCTTCTGGGAGAGGACGTAATCTATCAGAAGGCCGTCGAAAGTGTCAACCCTGGCCCTGACGTTGTCGGCCAGCACCCGCTGGATCATGTCGACCCGCTCGTCAGTGGTGAACAGGGCCGATTTGGCCGAGTTGCGGGCCACCGCAACGATGACCTGGTCGAATATCCTGAGTGCGCGGTCGATGATGTCCAGGTGGCCGTAGGTGATCGGGTCGAATGAGCCGGGGTAGACGGCAATCTTGGTCGGCATGGGCGTTCAGTTCCTTTTCCGGAAGAATGAGAGGGCGGTATCGCCGTAGATCCGCCGGTCAACCAGGTGGAGCGGTTCCATGAGATCGGGCAATACCTCGTCCACGGCGGATTCGACGACAATGATCGTTTCTTCTGCGATCAGGGGCGACCCTGCCAGGCGCCCCAGGACCTTGTCAGCCAAGCCGAGCCGGTAGGGCGGGTCGAGCACCACGAGCCGGAAGGGGGCTCCTTCCCGCTCAAGGGAATCAATGGCGGCCAGGGCATCCCTGGCGATGATGCGGGCCCGGTCGCCAAAGCCGAGTTCATCCAGGTTGCGCCGGATCACGGCCACCGATTCCCGGTGGCTGTCCACGAACACCGCCTCGCTGCAACCGCGGCTCAATGCTTCGATTCCCAGGTTCCCGGTCCCGGCGAACAGGTCCAGGACGCGTGCCCCTTCGAATCCCTCCATCCCTGAATGAAGAATGTTGAAGAGAGCCTCCTTGATCCGGTCGGCCGTGGGGCGCACCCGGTTGCCGCGGGGTGCGGCCAGGCGGCGGCCCCGGGCGCTTCCGCCTACGACCCGCACCGGTCCTGTCCGATGAGGGGGGCGATGCGCGAGGCGCTACCCCTGGCGTGGAAGGCCAGCAGGAATTCCTTGGCCTCCCGGTAGGCCATGTCGTGGATGAGCCGGGCGTTGGCCTCGGGGATGGCGTCGATGTCGGCCTTAAAGACCCGGGTCGCGAACTTGATGTCCCGACCGTTTTCCTTGGCCCAGCGCCGCATGGCGTCCATCAGGTCCAGGGGAAGCCCGGCATGGGCCACGTTCTGCCAGAGGGTGCCGATATTTCCTTTTCTGATGCCGTAGTCGGCCAGCTTTCCCACGAGTTTGAGGGGGGTGCCGGTGATGCCGTGCTGCACCAAGCCGTCCAGGCCAAAGCGCAGGGCCGTCTGGTGGATTTCGCTGGTTCGCTTGAGGTCAATCCGTACCATCTGGCCGTCCAGGTAGTTCCCCCGCTTGGATCCGTTGGCGATGGCGAGGAGCTGGGGGTGGACGCCCTGTTCCGCCAGGGCGGAAAGGAATTCCGCCGTTTCGGCCGCGGTGGCCAGATTCGACTCGGTGCCGACGGGGGGCACCTCGCCCAGCTCCACTTCCAGGCCGTACCCTCGCTCCATGACGGCACGGCACAGGTCGACGGTGATACGGATGTTGTCCGGCAGGGGGTTGAACGAGGCATCAACGGCAAAGGAGGTGTAGCCCGCCTCCAGTTGGGCGGCCATGAGGGCACGGGCCTCTTCCAGCTCCTGTGGTCCGGTGTTCTGGACGGTGATGTGGTCGCCGTGGATGATGAAGGGCTTGGTGAATCCGCACCGTTCGGCATAATCCACCACGGTTTCGAAGAAAACCGCCGGCGTCTGGCCCGTGTAGCCGCCGTCGACGCCACCCTCGGTGCGGGTGAGCTCGAAGGCGACCACGGCATCCAGCTCTTCCGCAGCCTGCATGATGCCGGGGATCACATGTTTGATGCGGGCGTTACAGGCCATGAGGATCGTGTGTTCATTCCTCAGTGCCCTGAAAACATCGCGGCCGTTGAGCAAGCATACGGACGACCGGTTGCCGAGTTTTTTCCGGATATGATCCGGCACGTGGTCAAGAAGAGAAGTATTCATACCTATCCGGTTAACGGCTTGTGCATACCCAGGTAGAATCTTAAAAAAGGCTTAAAAATTTAACATGATGCGTAATGTCTAGTCAAGGGATGTTTTTGTTGTTGACACCCCCGGGACGTCCCATTAGAGTTTTTTCGTTCAAAGGGGAGGTGTCCTTATGGCCGAGGAAGAGGGGATGAGGTCCCTGGAGCGGACGGATCTTGCCGGTTACGCGGCTCGCAGTTGCCGTTCGCGGGGGCGGATGCACCCGGAAGAGTTCAGGGACGACCGCCCCGCTTTCGAGCGGGACCGGGACAGGATCATCCACTGTGCGGCGTTCAGGAGGCTGGAGTACAAGACCCAGGTCTTCGTGAACCATGAGGGGGACTACTACCGCACCCGGTTGACCCACTCCCTGGAGGTGGCCCAGATCGGCAAGGCCATTGCCCGCCGGCTCGCCCTGAACGAGGAGCTGACCGAGGCCCTGGCCCTTTCCCACGATCTGGGGCACACCCCCTTCGGCCACACGGGCGAGGAGGTGCTGAACCGCCTGATGGAGGGCTTCGGCGGTTTCGAGCACAATCTCCAGTCGTTCCGGGTGGTGGACCAGTTGGAGGAGCGGTATCCCGGCTTCAACGGGCTCAATCTTTCCTGGGAAGTGCTGGAAGGGATCATCAAGCATTCATCGCCCTACGGCCGGCCGGCCTGATCGAGGGGTTCCTGCCCGGCGTGGTGCCGACCATCGAGCGCAGATCATCAACTTTGCCGATGAAATAGCCTACAACAACCACGATATCGACGACGGTCTCAAGTCGGGTTACATCACGATCGAACAACTCAACGGGATTGACCTCTGGCGGGAGGTCTGGGAGAAAATCGATGCCGCCCATCCCGGCCTGGACCGGGAGCGGAAGAAGTTCCAGACCATAAGCGCGCTCATCGGCCTTCTCATTCGGGACCTGATCACCGCCACCGAGGCGAATCTGCGCTCTTACGGCATAATGACCCTTGAGGACGTGAGGGGGGTCAACCGTCCCCTGGTGGCCTTTTCGTCCGCCATGGAGGAGCGGAATCGTGCCTTGAAGCGGTTCCTGTTCACGAACCTGTACCGGCACCACAAGGTGGAGCGGATGAGGGTCAAGGCGGAGCGCTATTTGACGCAGTTGTTCGAGAGTTATGTGAAGCATCCGACGCTGCTCCCCCGCAAGTACCAGCAGAAGATGGACACGCTGGGGCGCGAGCGCGTGGTCTGCGACTACATCGCCGGCATGACCGACCGTTTCGCCCTTGACGAGTTCAAGCGCCTGTTCGAGCCCTACGAGCGCGTTTGAACCGGCTTTGCGGGTGCTGCGGGGACACGGCGCTTGACGCGACGCGTGTTCTGGTGCATAGAATGAAGAAAACGCAGCTCGATAGACGATAAGACTAAACCACCCGCGAGGGTGGGACGGAAAGCCCACGGGTCTCACCGAGACAGCCGGGATGCCGAAATATCGATACGATGTTTCCATCCCGTTTTTTTGTGCCCGCTTGCTGCCGTCCGGGACGGCAAGACCCCTCTGTTCCGAAAGGAGATCGTCATGAAAAGAGCAGTCCTCGTGTTATCCCTGGCCCTGACGGCCGTACCCTGCTTTGCCGCGTCCGATGTCGGTTTCGACGTCAACATCAATGTCGGCAACCGGCCCCAGGTGGTGGTGCCGGCTCCGCCGCCGGTGGTCGTTCCCGGCCCGCCTGTGGCGATCGTCGAGCCGCCCGTCTTTCTTGCCCCCCGCTCCCTGGGGTTTTACGTGGCCGTGGGGGTTCCCTATGATCTGTTTTATTTCTCCGGGAGCTACTATCTCTCGTCCGGTGACGTGTGGTACCGGTCAAACCACTACAACGGCCCCTGGGGCGTCGTCAAGTACAAGCATCTCCCTCCTGGCCTGCGCAAGCACAAGCTGGATCGGATCCGCTACTACCGTGACGGTGAGTATCGCGTCTACGAGGTGGAGCGCGACCATTACCGGGGCAAGCATTTCCGTCCCGGCAAGGAGTCGAAGCGTGAGCGCAAGAAGGACCATGACCGCTGGAAAGATGAACGCAGGGGGGGCAAGGATGGTTACAGGGAGCACGGCGGCAAGGGCCGGGGGAGAGGGCACGACGACTAGCCTTTCATGAAACCGCTTTCTGCCGAGCCCCGGGCATCTGCCGCGGGTGGCGGACGAGGGGCCGCAATTGCGGCCCCTTTTTATGTTTCCAGTGGGGCAGAGATGGCCGGCATTGATAAACATTGCAGATGGCACATGACGCATGCCTGTTCCGCTGTCCGGTGCGAGTGGCATCAGGGCCAAAAACGCCGTGTGCTTGTCCTGGGGCGCTTGAACTCTGTAACTCTTTATGGTTGAATAGTTCCCTGAGGAGTCCCGGCATGCATACCTTTCTGACGATGCTGCTTGCCCTGGTGCTCGCTGTCGGCGCGGCTACGGCGGCAGGGGCGGGAAAAGCCGAGCAGTTGAAGATCGCCCCCCGCGACAAATGTCCGGTCTGCGGCATGTTCGTGGCTAAATTTCCCGCATTTGCGGCCCGGATCACCTACCGCGACGGTTCCTACGCCGTGTTCGACGGCGCCAAGGACATGCTCACCTATTATCTCAATCTGAAAAAATATGCCCCCGCTAAATCCGCCAGCCAGATCGCCTCAGTCCTGGTGACCGATTATTACGGACTCAGCCCCATTGACGGCATGAGCGCCCATTACGTGATCGGCAGCGACGTGCTCGGGCCCATGGGGCACGAGCTGATTCCTTTCGCCCGCGCGGCCGATGCGGAGGAGTTCAGGAAGGATCACCGGGGGGTACGGATCGTCCGGTTCCGGGACGTGAACGCCGCCCTCATCGCCGGCCTGGACTGACCGCCGTGACGGTGCGCAAGTCTACGGTCTTCATCGCCTTTGTCGCAGCGGAGCTGCTGGTACTGATTGCCATTGCCGTCCACGCCTTTGTCGTCGTCGGCAGGGACTCCCGCCTCGCCGAGCAGCGTGCCATGGTGAAGCGCCTTTCCCTCACCGACCTGGCACTCTTTACCGATGCGCGTTACACCCGGCATCCGTCCATGGCCGACCTCCACAGCCCGTTCCAGGATTATCCCCTGTCATTTGAACACTTCCCCTCCGGCTCCCTCATGGCGCCGCCTCCCCACGTGAGGACCTATGGCCGGCATTGAAAAATACCGGAGCATCGTCGATTTCACCCTGTCTTCACTGCTGAGGCGCAAGGGCAAGAACAGCGCCCTGCTCTTCGTCTACACCCTGGTGGTGTTCCTCCTGGCCTCGCTCATGCTCTACACCCAGGCCCTGCGCCGGGAGGCCACGGCGGTCCTGGCCGATGCCCCTGAGCTGGTGGTCCAGCGGATCATGGCGGGCCGGCACGACCTGATTCCGGTCGACTACAGCGAGAAAATCAAAGATATCCGCGGGGTCCGCTCGGTGCGAGCGCGGTTGTGGGGGTACTACTACGATCCGCTCTTCGGCGCCAACTATACCCTGATGGCCCCGGAGCAGTTCACCTGGGAGACGGGGAGCGTGGCAGTGGGGAACGGTCTGACCCGCAGCAGCATGGCCGCGAAAGACAACATCATGCCCTTCTACAACCACGGGGGGACCCTGGTAACCTTTACCGTGGCCGAGGTGCTGCCGGCCGCGACAGAGATGGTTTCGGCGGATCTGGTGCTCATGGGGGCTGACGATTTCCGTTCGCTCTTCGGTGTGCCGCAGGGCATGGCAACCGATCTGGTGGTGGAGGTCGCCAACCCCGTGGAAGTCCCCACCATCGCCGGCAAGATCGTGAAGCTCCTCCCCGATGCCCGCCCCATTTCCCGGGACGAGATCCTGCGCACCTATGACGCGGTCTTCAACTGGCGCAGCGGGATCATGCTGGCCGTTCTCTGCGGGGCGCTCCTCTCCTTTTTTATTTTCGCCTGGGACAAGGCCACCGGCCTGTCCGCGGAGGAGCGAAAGGAGATCGGCATCCTCAAGGCCGTGGGATGGGACACCGGCGACGTGCTGGTGATGAAATTCGGCGAAGGGGCGATCATCTCGCTCACGGCATTTCTCGTGGGGGGAACCCTGGCCTACGGGCACGTCTTCTTTACCTCGGCCGCCCTGTTCGGGCCGGTGCTCAAGGGGTGGTCGGTGCTCTATCCGTCGTTCCGGCTCGTTCCGCACGTCGACTTCGGACAACTGGCAGTGCTCTTCTTCCTGGTGGTGGTCCCCTATACCGTGGCGACCATCGTTCCCGCATGGCGGGCGGCCACCGTGGATCCCGATTCGGTCATGAGAGGGTAGCGTGATATCCCTGCACGATGTGAGCAAGATCTTCAACAGCGGCAAAGCCAACGAGTACGCGGCGCTCCAAGGCATTACCGTCGATATCGCTCCCCGCCGCGTGACGGTCCTGAAAGGGCCCAGCGGCTCGGGCAAGACCACCCTGCTCAGTATCCTTGGCGGGATGGCGCGTCCCACGACCGGCCGGATCGTCCTGTCCGATCGCGAGATCACCAGCCTGCCCGAGCGGTTCCTGAGCGATCTCAGGCGCCGCACCTTCGGGTTCATCTTTCAGCAGTTCCACCTGATCCGCGGCATCAGCCTGCTGGAAAACGTCATGATCCCCGCCTATCCCATGGGAGAGCGCCATGGCCTGCTCAAGACGAGGGCCATGGCCACCCTGGAGGTGTACGGCCTTGCCGGCAGGGCCGCCACCCGGGTGGAACTCCTCTCAGGGGGGGAGATGCAGCGGGCCGCCATTGCCCGGGCCCTGATCAACGATCCGCCCGTGATCATCGCGGACGAGCCCACGGCGCACCTGGACACGAAGCTCTCCGGCGAGTTCCTGGAGCATATGACCCGCCTCAAGGAGGAGGGAAAGACCATCATCATGGCGAGCCACGATCCGCTGGTGATCGACGCGGGACTGGTCGACCGGATCGTGCCCATCCGCGACGGACGGCTGGCCGACGGGGCTGCCCCGTGATCCTTCACCCGGCCGTTATCGCCCTGTTCGTCGGTTCGCTCCTGACCAGCGGCATGCTCGTGGCGACGGCGTTCTTCGCCGTGAAGATATTGTGCCACTGGGACCTTGCCAGCGGCAGCGAGCGGCAGCTTTCGTTCGAGCGCCGCACGTACCTCCTTGCCACAATCATGGCCTGCTGCTGCGTGTTCCAGCTCCTGTCCCTGTTTCTCTTCATTCACGTGGCCGACAGCCTGAGCACGCTCTTTCCCGGCGCCATGTGCGCGGCAGGGACCCTCAACCTGAATCGCTTCGGCTATCCCACCCTGATCCTGAAAACAGCCACCTTCCTGCTGGCCGGGGTCTGGCTCATCCTCAATCATGCGGACAACCGGGGGTACGATTATCCCCTCATCCGGATCAAGTATTCGCTGCTTCTGATGATAGCGCCGCTGCTGCTGATCGAGACGGGATTGCAGGGGGGGTATTTCCTCTCCCTACAGCCCCGGGTGATCACGTCCTGCTGCGGCAGCCTGTTTGGCGGGGAGGCGGGCGGCATGGTCCCGACCCTGACTACCCTGGGGGATGCTCCGGTGCTCGCCGCGTTGGGGGGCGTCATAACGCTCACCCTGATCTGCGGGGGGATCTACCTGTGGCAGGGAAGGCTGGGGTACCTGTTTGCCGCGCTATCCGCCGCGACCTTTGCCGTCGGCGTCGTGGGATTGCTCTCGGCGATCCCGGTCTACATCTATGCCCTTCCCACCCACCACTGCCCCTTCTGCATGCTGCACCGCGAATACGGGCATGTGGGCTATCTCCTCTATGCGACCCTGCTCGGCGGTGGGGTGGCGGGGGTGGGCATGGGAGGGCTCCAGCCTTCCGGCGGGTGGCGAGCCTGGCATCGTCGCTTCCCACGCTTCAGCGCCGTCTGGTCCTTTTCGCCATGGTCTGCTACGGGCTGTTCGGCGGGATCGCGGCCTGGCAGGTGATGGGTTCCGAGTTGCGGCTCGGGTAGCGGGCAGACCTTCAGGCAATGAAAAAAGCCCGGATCGCTCCGGGCTTTTTCGTGCATGGCGGGACGCAGGCCTTACTTCGCTTTGGGGAGTTCCAGTTTCGGTTCCTGCGCCCTGCGGAACAGCAGGAAGGTTCGGCCGAGGACCTGGGCCACCTCGGCGCCGCAGGCCGAGGCCAGTTCTTCGGCGGCTTCGTGACGGTCCAGGAGGCAGCTTTCCAGGATCTTGACCTTGATCAGCTCGTGGTGCTCAAGGGCCTCGTCGGTCTCTTTGACAAGGGCCTCGCTGATCTCGCCTTTGCCGATGGTGATGACCGGAGCAAGGGAATGTCCCAGGCCCCGGAGGTGTCGTTTCTGTTTGCCGGTCAGCATGCGTACGGATCCTTTTCGTAGGGAGAATGCAGATGGTATAGCACGAAACAGCGGGCGGCACAACCGGCCCCATGCCCCGTCACTCGCAGACCGGTTCCACCATCTCCAGGTAGCGGGCGAGCAGGTTGATGAACCGCTCGACCGCCGGCCACCGACCCTGGGTCGCAGCCCGCTCCATCCGCTCGCCGATGGCGCTCACGGCATCGAAACCGAACGAGCTTCCCGCCCCCTTGAGGTTGTGGGCTATCTTCCGGATGAGGGACGAATCCTCATGCGCGAGTGCATCCTGGAGTGATGCCACGTCCTGCCAGCGGTGGGCGATGAACACCGGCACGATGTCGATGAGCTCGGGGTCTATCCTGACCCGGTACGTTTTTAAGGCTCGTTCTGCCATGGCGTCTCCCGGTCACTGCCGCGCCAGTTCTGCCACCGTGCGCAGCAGGGTGTCCTTTCTGATCGGTTTCGAGAGATGGCTCGTGCATCCCGCTTCAATGGTTTTCAGGGAATCGCTCTTTTCGGCGCATGCGGTGAGTGCCACCACCGGCACCGGCGTGCGCCCCCGTTGCCGTTCCCATTCCCGCAGGCCCGGGTGGCGGTGTAGCCGTCCATCACCGGCATCTGGATATCCATCAGCACCAAGTCGAAGTCTTCGGCCATGAACATGTCCAGCGCCTCTTGGCCGTTGACGGCACTGCGGACCTGATGGGAGGCCCCGCGCAGGAAGGCGGCGATCAGCAGCCGGATGTCCTCCGCATCTTCAACCACCAGCACCCGCAGCGGGGGGGCGGATTCCGACGCCTTTTCCTGGCCGTCGGCGGATGCCTGCCGGTCGCCGGTAATGGTGAGGCTGAAGGGGATCGTCACAATGAAGCGGCTCCCCCTGCCTTCGGAGCTTTCCACGGTGATGTCGCCGTCCATGGCCTCGATGAGCCCCTTGGCGATGGCAAGCCCGAGGCCGGTTCCGCCGAAGCGCTTGGGGGTCTCGGGGGGTCCCTGGTCATAGCTTTCGAAAATGCCGCCCAGCCTGTCGACCGGGATGCCGATGCCCGTATCTTCGATGACAAAGCGTATCATTGCCGGCGACGAAGCCGGCAGCGGGCCGGGTATCCTCTCGACGCGGATCGTTACCGCCCCCTCCGGGGTGAACTTTATCGCATTCCCGGCCAGATTGACGATCACCTGCTGGACCCGCGCCGGGTCGCCCAGGAGGCGCGGCGGAACGTCCGGCGACACCTGCCACGAAAGCTCCAGCCCCTTGCGCCTCGCCTGCCAGAGAAGCTGGTTTCCCGTGGCCGCGACAAGCCCGGCCAGGTCGAAGGGAAGGCTCTCCAGGCGTAAGTGGCCCGCTTCCAGGCATGACGTGTCCAGAATGTCGTTCACGAGGCAGAGCAGGAGTTCGTTGGCGTGCTGGAATCCGTCCAGGTAGTGGCGCTGGGTTTCGTCGAGGCGGGTCTGGCGGAAGAGATCGATGGCCCCGGAGATCAACTGGAGCTGCGAGCGGATCTCGTGGCTGGCATGGGCCAGAAGTTCACTTTTGGCGTGGTGGCCGCGTCTGCCGCTGCCGCGGCGGCTCGAAGCTCCTGCTGCGCGGTCCGGAGCCGTTCGTTCTCGCCCAGAAGTCCGGTCAACTGGTTCTCAAGTTCCCGAATCCGGTTCCGGTCCGTGGGCGGCACAAGATTTTGCCGGCTGTCGGAGCCGTTGTCAGTGGTCTGGTGCTGGCCGGAAGCTGGTTGAAGCGTCATGGTGGATTGTATCTGGTCCCGTGATCTGATGTTACTTTGATGAAATTGCATTAAAAATGTTATCATAATTGCCAGGGTGCGGCAAAGGGAAAAAGTTTGATCTTGCTAATACGCAGGTGCCGCAAACCGGCCCTGGAGAAAATGCCTTTACAACAGAGCTGGTTATCCATTATCCTTCATCGGTTACACTCAGAAGAGACAGGTGTTTATGAAGATTGAGACCATCAGGAATTTTTCGATTATCGCCCACATTGACCATGGCAAGTCCACCCTTGCGGATCGGCTGCTGGAGTATACCGGCGCCCTCACGGAGCGGGAGAGGCAGGACCAGTTCCTGGACAAAATGGACCTGGAACGGGAGAGGGGTATCACCATCAAGGCCCAGACGGTGCGGCTCACGTACCGGGCTGACGACGGCCGCGAGTATATCCTGAACCTCATCGACACGCCGGGCCACGTGGACTTCACCTACGAGGTCTCCCGGTCCCTGGCCGCCTGCGAAGGTGCCCTGCTGGTGGTGGACGCCTCCCAGGGGGTCGAGGCCCAGACCCTTGCCAACGTCTATCTCGCCATCGACAACAATCTGGAAGTCTTTCCGGTCCTCAACAAGATCGACCTGCCCGCGGCCGAGCCGGAGCGGGTGAAGCACGAGATCGAGGAGATCATTGGCCTCGATGCCCACGACGCGGTCATGGCCAGCGCCAAGGAGGGGATCGGCACCCGGGAGATTCTGGAGGAGATCGTCAAGAAGATCCCACCTCCGGAAGGAGATCCGGCTGCTCCGCTCAAGGCCCTGCTCTTCGATTCGTGGTACGACCAGTACCAGGGCGTGATCATCCTTGTCCGGGTCATCGACGGCACTGTGAAGAAGGGGGACAAGATCCAGCTCGTCTCCACCGGCCGCAGTTACGAAGCCCTGAAGGTCGGCGTCTTTGCTCCGGTGATGCGTGAAGTGCCCCAACTGGCGGCGGGGGAGGTCGGTTTCCTCATTGCCGGCATCAAGGATGTGGCCGACGCCAAGATCGGCGATACCGTCACCCACACCCTCAAGCCCTGCGCAACGCCCCTCGGCGGGTTCAAGGAAGTGAAGCCCATGGTCTTCTCGGGGCTCTATCCCATCGACACCGCCCAGTACGAGCAACTGCGCGACGCCCTGGCCAAACTCAAGCTGAACGACTCCTCCTTCTCCTTCGAGCCGGAGACCTCCCTGGCCCTCGGCTTCGGGTTCCGCTGCGGCTTCCTGGGTCTGCTCCACATGGAGATCATCCAGGAGCGCCTGGAGCGGGAGTTCAACCTCGATCTGATTACCACCGCCCCCACGGTCGTGTACAAGGTCAACCGGATCAAGGGGGACATGATCACCATTGAGAGCGCCAACCAGTTGCCGCCGCTCCAGGAGATCGACTACATCGAAGAGCCCTTCATCCTCGCCTCCATCCACACGCCCAACGAATTCGTGGGGGGCATTCTCTCCCTGTGCGAGGAGAAGCGCGGCGTCCAGCGCGAGATCAAGTACCTCACCCCCACGCGGGTGATGATCATCTATGAACTCCCCCTCAACGAGGTGGTCCTCGACTTCTATGACCGGTTGAAATCAATCACCAAGGGATACGCCTCACTGGATTACGAACATCTGGACTACCGCCGCAGCGACCTGGTGCGGATGAACATCCTCATCAACGGCGAGGCCGTGGACGCGCTTTCCCTCATCATCCACCGGGACAAGGCCTACTACCGGGGCCGCGACCTGGTTTCGAAGATGAAGGAACTGATCCCGCGCCAGATGTTCGAGGTGGTCATCCAGGCGGCCATCGGCTCCAAGGTCATCGCCCGCGAGACGGTGAAGGCCCTGCGCAAGGACGTGCTCGCCAAGTGCTACGGCGGCGACATCAGCCGCAAGCGCAAGCTTCTGGAAAAGCAGAAGGAAGGAAAGAAGCGGATGAAGAACGTGGGGAACGTCGAGCTTCCCCAGGAAGCGTTTCTCGCCATCCTCAAGGTGGAAGAGAAGTAGTTACCCTTTCCGAAAGGACCATCAATGGACTACAAGGAAACCCAGTACGGCCAGTCAACGCCGTCGGAGCAGGCTGCCGAGCCGGTCAGGAAAAAGCACATCGTCCGGGAATACGCCGAGTCGATTATCATAGCCGTCATCCTGGCCCTCATCATCCGGACTTTCGTGGTGCAGGCATTCAAGATTCCCTCCGGCTCCATGGAGGACACGCTTGCCATCGGCGATCACATCCTTGTCAGCAAATTCATCTACGGCACCAAGATCCCCTTTGTGGACGGCCGCTACCTGAAGATCCGCGACCCGAAGCGGGGTGACGTGATCGTCTTCGAATACCCCGAAGACCCCAGCAAGGATTTCATCAAGCGGGTGATCGGCCTGCCGGGCGATACGATCCAGGTGGTCCAGAAGCAGGTCTTCATCAACGGCAAGCCGTTCTCGGTTCCCCAGGAGGTTCACAAGGAAAAGGATGTCATCCCCGCGGCCCAGAATCCCCGCGACAACTTCGGGCCGGTCACGGTACCGGAGAACAGCTATTTCGTGATGGGCGACAACCGGGATCGTTCCTATGACAGCCGGTTCTGGGGCTTCGTCAAGAACAGCCAGATCAAGGGGCTCGCCTTCATCAAGTACTGGTCCTGGGACCGGGAGAAGTTCCGCGTGCGCTGGGGAAGCATCGGCGACATCATCAAATAGCCGCATTGTTCGTGACGGAACTGTTCAGAGGGGCCCTCCTGCCGGAGGGCCTTTTCTGTGTCACAGGGTGTCGCCGCATGGGGATCACTGAGATGTCCGCGGGTAGCACGCATAATGCCCAGCCGACCCCACTGGAAATGGTTGTTCTTTCCGTGTGGGCGCCTGTCCGTGCCAAGTGGCGGAAGATGGCGCATCCGCCGCGCAGGGGAAGGGATTCTTTGTCCAGGGCGACAAAACAATCTTGACTCCCGGGTGGGCCAGGTGATAAATTCGTCAAGATTTTTCTCGTCCCTTTTAATTTAGCCCCGTGAGGTTAGCAAAGGTGATGAAGATAGTGTCGCTGTATGGTCACTACTCCACGAGCCTTTCCGCCTATAGTCCGCGGGAGGGCTTTTTTTGTGGCATGTGAGCGGCCGGTGAGCCGGCGAAAGGGGGAGCACGGTGGCAAACGGAACGGTGATTCTTGATACGGCTGGGGTGAAACGGGCGCTGACCCGCATTGCCCACGAAATCCTGGAACGGAACAAGGGGGTCGACGACCTGGTGCTGGTGGGCATCAGGACCGGTGGCGTCCACCTGGCGCGGGAGATCGCCGCGCGGCTCGAAGAGATCGAAGGTGTGACCGTGCCGGTGGGCGAGGTGGATATCACCCTCTATCGCGACGACTTCAAAGGGCATGCTCGCCATCTGCCGGTGGGCAGGACCGACATTCCCTTCTCCCTCGAAAACAAGAGGGTGGTGCTGGTCGACGACGTCCTTTTTACCGGCCGCACCATCCGTGCCGCCATGGACGCCATGATGGACCACGGCCGTCCCGCCTGCATCCAACTGGCCGTCCTCGTGGACCGCGGTCACCGTGAGCTGCCGATCCGGGCCGATTTCGTGGGCCGCAACGTACCCACGAGCCTCAAGGAAAAGATCGCGGTCCTGTTCGATGCAGCCAGCCGGCCCACCGATGTCGTGCTGGAGAAGTGACCGGGGACGAGACGCAACGAGCAACTACCATTACCTGCCCGCGAGACGGGCAAACAGGGGGGACGATGGGGTTCAAGCATAAGGATATCATTGGGTTGCAGGACCTGGCCCGGGAGGAAATTCAACTCCTTCTCGACACGGCCGACAACATGAGGGAGATCAACTTCCGCGACATCAAGAAGGTGCCGACCCTGCGCGGCAAGACCGTGGTGAACGTCTTCTACGAGGCATCCACCCGGACCCGGACCTCCTTCGAAATCGCGGCCAAGCGCCTTTCCGCCGATACGATCAACATCTCGGCCTCAACCAGCTCCGTGACCAAGGGGGAAACCCTTTCCGACACGGCCCGGAACATCCTGGCCATGAAGCCCGACATCATCGTCATGCGCCACGCCGCTTCGGGCGCTCACCACTATCTGGCCCAGCGGGTCTCCTGCTCGGTCATCAATGCCGGCGACGGCGCCCATGAGCATCCCTCCCAGGGGCTTCTGGACATGCTGACCATGCGCCAGAAGTTCGGAACCCTCGAAGGGCTCACGGTGGCCATTGTCGGTGACATCACCCACAGCCGCGTCGCCCGCTCCGATATCTTCGGCCTCACGAAGATGGGGGCGAGCGTTCGCCTGGCCGGTCCGCCGACCATGATGCCCCCCGGTATCGAGCGGCTCGGCAACGTGACCGTCTGCCGCGACATGCGCGAGGCCATCGAGGGTGTCGACGTGGTAATGATGCTCCGCATTCAGCTTGAGCGCCAGGGCAAGACCCTGCTGCCGACCCTGCGCGAGTACTCACGCTACTACGGCCTCAATCCCCAGAACCTGAAGCTGGCCAAGCCAGGCGCCATGGTCATGCACCCGGGTCCCATCAACCGGGGGGTGGAACTTTCCTCCTATGTGGCGGACAGCGACCAGTCGGCAATTCTCACCCAGGTCGAGAATGGCGTGGCCGTGAGGATGGCGATGCTCTATCACGTGCACGGCGGCGAACTGGCCACGGAATAATTCTGGGTGTCGGAGGGGCGAATCTCATGTTCGCCCCATGCAAAGGCGATCGCACGGATCGTCCCTACACGAATCGCGAGGTGACCACTATGAATCTATTGATAAAGGGAGGGAGGGTGATCGACCCGTCCCTGGGGATTGACGAGACGCTCGACGTTCTCGTGGCAGACGGGAAGGTGAAGGAGCTGGGCACGGGCCTGAAGGCTCCGGCCGGGGCGGAGATCATCGACGCCACCGGCCTGATCGTCACGCCGGGGCTCATCGATATGCACGTGCACCTGCGTGACCCGGGACTCGAGTACAAGGAAGACATCGTGACCGGCACCAGGCGGCCGCGGCCGGCGGGTTCACGTCGGTGGCCTGCATGCCCAACACCAAGCCGGTGAACGACAGCAAGGCAGTGACCAGCTACATCGTTGCCACGGCTAAGGCAGAGGGTTTCGTCAACGTCTTCCCGGTGGGGTCCATCACCCAGGGAAGCAAGGGGGATGCCCTGGCCGAGATGGGCGATCTGAAGGAAGCCGGCTGCGTGGCGGTTTCCGACGACGGCCGGCCCGTGACCAGCTCCGAGCTCATGCGTCGGGCCCTGGAGTACGCCAAGGGAATGGGGATCATGGTCATCTCCCATGCCGAGGATCTTTCCCTGGTGGGCGAGGGGGTCATGAACGAGGGGTTCGTCTCCACGGAACTGGGGCTCAAGGGAATACCCTGGGCCGCCGAGGATGTCGCCACCGCCCGTGACGTGTACCTGGCCGAGTTCACCAACTCGCCGCTCCACATCGCCCACGTCTCCACCAGGGGGGCGCTGCGGATCATCCGCAACGCCAAGGCCCGCGGCGTGAAGGTCACCTGCGAGACCGCGCCCCACTACTTCAGCCTCACCGACGATGCGGTGCGCGGCTACAACACCAACGCCAAGATGAACCCGCCGCTCCGCACGGCCGATGACGTGGCCGCGGTCAAGGAGGCCCTGAAGGACGGCACCATCGACGCCATCGCCACTGACCACGCCCCGCACCATTTGGACGAGAAAGATGTGGAGTTCAACGTGGCCCTGAACGGCATCATCGGCCTGGAAACCTCGCTGCCGCTGTCGCTGAAGCTGGTGGAAGAGGGGGTAGTGACCCTGCCGGCGCTGGTCGAGAAAATGTCGTGCAACCCGGCCGCGATTCTCGGCATCGACCGGGGTACGCTCCGGCAAGGCGCGATTGCCGACGTCACGGTCATCGATCCGAACGCGACGTGGACGGTGGAGGCCGACAACCTCGCCAGCAAGTCCAAGAATTCTCCCTTCCTCGGGTGGGAGATGAAGGGCGCCGCGGCATACACCATCGTCTCCGGTAGAGTGGTTCACAAACGCTAAGCACAAAATAATCCGTGGCTGATTGTATAGTTGCAAAGGGAGTTGTTATGAAAGCAGTCCTAGCGCTCGCGGACGGGCGCGTCTTTGAAGGGAAATCATTCGGTGCCACCGGCGAGGCCGCCGGCGAGGTTGTCTTCAACACCGCCATGACCGGCTACCAGGAGGTCCTGACCGATCCTTCCTACCGGGGGCAGATGGTCACCATGACCTACACCCAGATCGGCAACACCGGCATCAATCCGGAGGACATCGAGAGCAAACAACTCTACCTGTCGGGCTTCATCGTCAAGGAGTACCACGACTGCTACTCCAACTGGCGTGCCACCATGAGCCTCGACGCCTATCTCAAGGAGAACGGGGTGGTCGGCATCCAGGGGATCGATACCCGGGCACTTACCCGGCACCTGCGGGACAAGGGAGCCCAGAACGGCATCATTTCCACCGTGGATTCGGACCACGAGAGCCTGGTGAAAAAGGCCCGTGCCGTGCCGAGCATGGCCGGCCTCGACCTGGCGACCGGCGTTTCCTGCGACAAGCCCTACCACTGGACCGAGAAGCTCTGGGACCTGGAGGCCGGGTACACCGCCGCAACACCTGACGAGTTGAAGTACAAGGTGGTGGCCTACGATTTCGGCATCAAGTACAACATCCTCCGCTGCCTGGTGTCGGCCGGCTGCGACGTGACCGTGGTGCCCGCCACGTTCCCGGCCGAGGAGGCCCTGGCCATGAACCCGGACGGCATCTTCCTCAGCAACGGCCCCGGCGACCCGGAGCCCATGACCGCCGTCATCGAGAACATCAGGAAGTTCGTGGGCAAGAAGCCCATCTTCGGCATCTGCCTCGGTCACCAGCTCCTGGGCCTCGCCCTCGGCGGCAAGACCATGAAGCTCAAGTTCGGTAACCACGGTTCCAACCTGCCGGTCATGGACCTGGAAACCCGCAGGGTGGAGATCACCGCCCAGAACCACGGCTTCTCGGTGGATATCGTCTCGCTCGGCCATGCCTGCGAACTGGCCCACGAGAACCTGAACGACCAGACCGTTGAGGGGATGAAGCACAAGGATCTCCCCATCTTTTCGGTCCAGCACCACCCCGAGGCATCGCCCGGTCCCCACGACTCACACTACCTGTTCGGGCGCTTCGTGGAGCTGATGGAGAAGGGAAAGGCATAGGGCCGGAACGGTTGCGTCCGGCACGATGGTGACCCCCGGGATCGCCCCTGCACAATCATGCGGTATATCGATCTTTATCAATCAGGCGAATTACTGACGCGGGTCAGGCAGGCCTATGCCCGGCTCCGCTCCTGCGACCTCTGCCCCCTCGACTGCCGGGTGAACCGCCTGGCGGGCGAAACCGGTTCCTGCCGGGCCGGATGGCAGCCCCGGATCGCGTCGGCCAATGTCCACCACGGCGAAGAGCCCCCCATCTCCGGGACAAAAGGATCGGGGACGATCTTTCTCTCCTGGTGCAGCCTCCACTGCCGGTTCTGCCAGAACTTTCCCATCAGCCAACAGGGGACCGGGACCGACCTGACCACGCTGGATCTGGCTGTTCGGATGCTTGGGCTGCAGAGGCGCGGGGTGCACAACATCAACTTCGTCACGCCGACCCACTTCCTGCCGCAGATCCTGGCGGCGCTCTGGCTGGCGATTCCCCGCGGATTCCGGCTTCCGATCGTCTGGAACTCCGGCGGCTACGAGAAGGTGGACGCCCTCCGCCTTCTGGACGGTATCGTGGACGTCTATCTGCCGGACATGAAGTATGCGGCGGAAGAACCGGCGGTCCGGTTCTCCTCGGCCCCCGGCTACCGGGAAACGAATCGATTGGCGGTTGCCGAGATGCTCCGCCAGGTGGGTCACCTGGAGCTGGACGCCGCCGGGATTGCGGTACGGGGGCTCGTCATCCGCCACTTGGTGCTGCCGGAAGGGGCAGCCGGCAGCGGCGAGACGCTCCGCTGGATTGCCGCAAACCTGGGGACCGAGACCCACATCGCCCTGATGAACCAGTTCTTCCCGGCCCACCGGGCCGTTGAGACGCCGGGGATACACCGCAAGATCACCGACGAGGAGTACGACGAGGCGGTGGAGGCCCTGGAGGAGGCCGGCCTGGAAAACGGCTGGGTGCAGGAGTAGCATGAGGACGATCGTATTGCTGGCGCTGTCCAACGTGTTCATGACCTTTGCCTGGTATGCGCACCTGAAGAACCTGAAGGCGGCACCCTGGTACATTGCCGTGGTCGTGAGCTGGGGGATCGCTTTCTTCGAGTACCTGATCCAGGTGCCGGCCAACCGGATGGGCTATGGGACCTTCAGCCTGGGGCAGCTCAAGATCATGCAGGAGGTTATCACCCTTGCGGTCTTCGTCCCCTTCGCGGTCTACTACATGGGCCAGCCCCTGAAACTGGACTATCTCTGGGCCGGCTGCTGCCTTGCAGGAGCGGTGTTTTTCATCTTTCGCGCGTAGCCCTTTCGTTAACGACGATACAGTCACCAAGGAGTTGTAATGCCCAAACGTACCGACATCAAAAAGATCCTCATCATCGGCGCCGGTCCCATTGTCATCGGCCAGGCGTGCGAGTTCGACTACTCCGGCACCCAGGCGTGCAAGGCGCTGAAGGAGGAGGGATTCGAGGTGGTGCTGCTCAACAGCAACCCGGCCACCATCATGACCGATCCCGATTTCGCCGACCGGACCTACGTGGAGCCGGTGACCCCGGAGGTGCTGGCCAAGATCATCGAGAAGGAACGTCCCGATGCGGTGCTGCCGACCCTCGGCGGTCAGACGGCCCTGAACACCGCCGTGGCCGTGGCCGAGAACGGCACTCTGGAAAAATTCGGCGTGGAACTGATCGGCGCCAAGCTTCCGGCCATCAAAAAGGCCGAGGACCGGACCCTCTTCAAGGAGGCCATGGAGAAGATCGGCCTTTCGGTGCCCCGCTCGGGCCTGGCCCACAACCACAGCGAGGCCATGGCGGTGGTCAAGGCCGTCGGCTTCCCCGCCATCATCCGCCCCTCTTTCACCCTGGGCGGCACCGGCGGCGGCATCGCCTACAACATGGAAGAGTACGAGAGGATGGCCATGGCGGGCATCGACGCCTCTCCCACCGATGAGATCCTGGTGGAGGAGTCGGTCATCGGCTGGAAGGAGTACGAGCTGGAGGTGATGCGCGACACGGCCGACAACGTGGTCATCATCTGCTCCATCGAGAACTTCGATCCCATGGGGGTCCACACGGGCGACTCCATTACCGTGGCCCCGGCCCAGACCCTGACCGACAAGGAGTACCAGATCCTCCGGGACGCGGCCCTGAAAATCATCCGCGAAATCGGGGTGGACACCGGCGGCTCCAACATCCAGTTCGGCATCAACCCGCGCAACGGCCGCCTCGTGGTCATCGAGATGAACCCGCGGGTTTCCCGCTCGTCTGCCCTGGCCTCCAAGGCCACCGGCTTCCCGATCGCCAAGATCGCGGCCAAGCTGGCCGTGGGTTACACTCTGGACGAGATCCGCAACGACATCACCCGGGAAACCCCGGCCTGCTTCGAGCCCACCATCGACTACGTGGTGACCAAGATTCCGCGCTTTACCTTTGAGAAGTTCCCGGCAGCGGATGCGACACTGACTACCCAGATGAAGTCGGTGGGCGAGGTCATGGCCATTGGCCGCACCTTCAAGGAGTCGTTCCAAAAGGCGCTCCGTTCCCTGGAGATCGGCTCTGCCGGGTTCGAGTCGCGGCTCTTCGCCAACGGCGATACCCGCCGGGCCCTGGCTCCCAATGAGCAGCAACTGCTCCAGGATAAGCTACGGGTGCCCAACTGGGAGCGGCTCTGGTACCTGGGCGACGCCTTCCGGTGCGGCATGAGCATCGACGAGGTTTTCCAGCTCACTGCCATTGATCCGTGGTTCCTCCACAACATCAAGCAGATCATCGACAAGGAGGAGGAACTGAAGAAGGTCGATGTGGCCGCCGAAGCCCCGGACACTCTGCGGGCCATCGTGCGCGAGGCCAAGCAGTACGGCTTCTCCGACCGGATGCTCGGCCGGATCTGGGCCACGAGCGACGAGGATATCCGCCAGCTGCGGCTTTCACTCGGCATCAAGCCCGTGTTCAAGCGGGTCGATACCTGTGCGGCCGAGTTCGTGGCCTACACCCCGTACCTCTACTCCACCTACGAGGACGAGTGCGAGGCCGAGGTGACCGACCGGAAGAAGATCATGATCCTCGGCGGCGGCCCCAACCGGATCGGCCAGGGGATCGAGTTCGACTACTGTTGCGTCCACGGGGTCTTCGCCCTGGCCGAAGACGGCTACGAGACCATCATGGTCAACTGCAACCCGGAAACGGTCTCCACCGACTATGACACCTCCGACCGCCTCTACTTCGAACCCCTCACCTATGAGGATGTCCTCTCCATCGTCGATCTGGAAAAGCCCGAGGGGGTCATCGTCCAGTTCGGCGGCCAGACACCGCTCAAACTGGCCGTGGCCCTGGAAAAGGCCGGGGTACCCATCATCGGCACCTCCCCCGACGCCATCGACCGGGCCGAGGACCGGGAGCGGTTCCAGGAGATGCTCCGCAAGCTTAACCTGCTCCAGCCCGAGAACGGTACGGCCCGCTCCTTCGAGGAGGCAGAGGAGGTGGCCAACCGGATCGGCTACCCCGTGGTGGTGCGTCCCTCCTACGTTCTTGGCGGGCGGGCCATGGAGATCGTCTACGATGAGGGAGGCCTGCGCCGCTACATGACCACCGCGGTCCAGGCATCGCCGGAGCATCCGATCCTCATCGACAAGTTCCTGGACAAGGCCATCGAGATCGATGTGGATGCCCTCTGCGACGGTACCGAGATGGTGATCGGCGGGATCATGGAGCACATTGAGGAGGCGGGGATCCACTCGGGAGACTCGGCCTGCTGCCTGCCGCCCCATTCCATCTCCCAGGCTCTGGTTGATGAAATCAGGCGCCAGACCACCGTCATGGCCCTGGAGTTGAACGTCAAGGGGCTCATGAACGTCCAGTACGCCATCAAGGACGGCACCATCTACATTCTGGAAGTGAACCCGCGGGCGTCCCGGACCGCCCCCTTCGTGTCCAAGGCCACGGGCCGCCCCCTGGCCAAGATCGCGGCCCGGATCATGGCGGGCAAGAGCCTGAAGGAGCTGGGCGTAGCCGGTGATATCGTGCCGAAGCACATGTCGGTGAAGGAGGCGGTTTTCCCCTTTGTGAAGTTCCCGGGAGTCGATACCCTGCTCGGGCCGGAGATGAAGTCCACCGGCGAGGTCATGGGGATCGGTCCCGACTTCGCCACGGCCTTTGCCAAGGCCCAGCTCGGCGCCAACGTGAAGCTTCCCCGGTCCGGAAAGGTTTTCATCAGCCTCCACGACGCTGACAAGAAACATATTGTCGAATCAGCTAAAAAACTCTATAATGCCGGTTTTAGACTGGTCGCCACCCGTGGTACCGCAGCCTTCCTGAAGGAGAGGGGGGTTGAGGTGGAGGTGATCAACAAGGTGCTTGAAGGCCGTCCCCACGTGGTTGACGCCATCAAGAGCGGCGACATCTGCATGGTGCTCAACACCACCCAGGGGGCCCAGGCCGTGGCCGATTCCTTCTCCATCCGGCGCGAGGCCCTCATGCACAACGTGGCCTACTTCACCACCGTTGCCGGGGCAAACGCTGCTGCGGGCGGAATAGTCGCCATGCTGGAAGGGGAGCTTGACGTGAACCCCCTTCAGGAGTACCTCGCTGACGCGCAGAGGTTACAACATAGTTCATTCATCCCGAGGCGGCCCGCAGGGCTGCCTCGTCATTTTGATACGCAGAGGAGCCTGGAGTACATGTCGCACACCATACCGATGACCAAGGAAAGCTACGAGGCGCTCCAGGAAGAGCTCAAGCGCCTGATCCGCGAGGAGCGGCCCCGGGTGATCCAGGACATAGCCGAGGCCCGCAGCCACGGCGACCTGTCGGAAAACGCCGAGTACGATGCGGCCAAAAACCGCCAGGCCTTCATCGAAGGGCGCATCCTGGAACTCCAGGGCAAGCTCGCCCGGGCCTATGTGGTGGACCTGACGGGGATGAAGCCGGACAAGGTGGTGTTCGGGGCCACCGTTACCCTCTACGACACGGCCACCGAAGAAGAAGTCACCTACAAGATCGTGGGCGAAGAAGAGGCCGACATCAAGCTCGGCAAGATTTCCTGCACCTCGCCGGTGGGCAAGGCCCTCATCGGCCACAAACTCGACGACAGCGTCAAGATCAAGGTGCCTTCCGGGCTCAAGGAATACGAAATCATCGACATCAAGTACGTCTGAAGCGCGAGTCTTTAATCGCAGAAATGCTGCCTGCGGGGATTTCCCCGCAACACCTTTGAAAGAGGATCCGACATGACCCAGAAGTTCACGAAAGACATGACCTTTGCCCAGGCCCTCCAGACCCATCCGGGAGTGGCCGGCGTGCTTCGTTCCTACAACCTCGGCTGCATCGGCTGCATGGGTGCCCAGAACGAATCCCTCGAACAGGGCGCCAACGCCCACGGTCTCAATGTGGATGATATTCTCAGGGATCTGAACGCCCTCTCCTGAGGAGCAGCACCATTAATGAAAAAGGGGAGCCCGGGCCGGGCTCCCCTTTTTTTGTGGAGAGAGCTCTCGGGAATATGTATACGCCATAATGCTGTTGACATACCATCCTGTGTCGGTTATTTGTAGCGTGTTACGATGTGCTTGATTGGTGGCACGCGAGTGGTGCCGGAAAGCGGGGACAGCATGCACATGGCGGATGCGCTTATTTCACCGGCAATCGGGGGGGCGCTGTGGGCGGCTACGGCCGGTACCGTTGCCTGGAGCTGCCGCAGGGTGCGGCAGGAGCTCGATGAGCGGAAGGTGCCGCTCATGGGGGTACTCGGCGCATTCGTGTTCGCGGCGCAGATGATCAACTTCACCATTCCGGGGACCGGATCCAGCGGGCACCTGGGGGGGGCATTGCTGCTGGCGGTGCTGCTGGGACCCCACGCAGCGTTTCTGACCATTGCATCGGTACTGGTGGTGCAAGCCCTGTTCTTTGCGGACGGGGGCCTGCTGGCGCTCGGATGCAACATTTTCAATCTCGGCTTCTTTCCCGCATTCATTGCCTACCCCTTTATCTACCGCGTGATTGCGCCTCCCGGCTCGGACCAGGAGCGAGTCACTATGGCATCTCTGGCCGCAGCGGTCGCCGGCCTGCAGCTCGGCGCCTTGGCCGTGGTGCTCCAGACGGTTGCTTCCGGTATTTCGGCGCTTCCCTTCACCTCCTTCGTGCTTCTCATGCAACCGATCCATCTGGCCATCGGCGTGGTGGAGGGGCTCGTCACCGCGGCGGTGATCGGTTTCGTGAGCCGCGTTCATCCCGAGATCACCGGTTTGCGAGGGTTCCTTCCGGAGCGGAGCACCGTTCCCGGCCTCCGGCGGGTGCTGGTGGCCCTGGGGGTGACGGCACTGCTCACCGGCGGCATAGTCTCCTGGTTCGCATCGGAGAACCCCGATGGCCTCGAATGGGCCATCAGCCGGGTTACCGGTTCCGATGAGCTGGCTGCGCCGCCCGATGGCGTCCACGGCGCGGCAGCCTCCTTTCAGGAGAAGATCGCGTTCCTGCCCGACTATTCCTTTTCCGCCCCCGCTGCCCATGATGCCGCCGGCGCTGCCGCTTCGACCGGCAGCGGCCGGCTCGGTACCTCGGTTTCAGGGGTCGTGGGGGGGGTGCTGACTCTCGGGATCGCGTTCCTCATCGGCCTTATTCTGCGCCGCCGCGCGTCTTCATAAGCGGTTCCGCCCTGATCGCCGCCCTCCATGGCTCCCCTTGAATCGGCGCTCCGCGAGCTGAACCGGCTCGACCTCCTCGCAGGCGGAAACTCGGCTGTCCACCGGCTCGATCCCCGGGCAAAGGTGTTCGTCACCCTCGCGTTCATCGTCGCGGTCGTTTCCCTGGGTCGCTATGAGCTGGCGGCCCTTGTCCCCTTTGCGATATTTCCGGTGGCACTGACTGCCTCCGCAGGCCTGCCGGCAACGGCCATCCTCCGGAAGCTGCTGGTGGTCCTCCCCTTTGCCGTGGTGGTGGGATTGTTCAATCCGCTGCTGGACCGGCACCCCTTGCTCACCCTCGGTCCCCTGGTGATTTCCGGGGGATGGATTTCATTCCTGTCCATTATTGTCCGATCAGTCCTTACGGTGGGCGCTGCCGTCGTGCTCGTGGCTGTGACCGGGTTTTCAGGCATCTGCATGGCCCTGGAGCGGTTCGGGGTTCCCCGGCCGTTCGTGGTCCAACTGCTGTTTCTCTATCGATATCTCTTCGTTTTGGGAGACGAGGGGGGACGGATGGTCCGGGCGCGGGAGCTGCGCACCTTTTCCGGTCGGGGGAGGGGGCTGAGGGCCTACTCCGCCCTGGTGGGAAGCCTGCTCCTGCGTACCTGGGACCGGGCCGAGCGGATTCACATGGCCATGCTCTCGCGGGGCTTCAACGGGCAATTCCACGTGCGGCGCGAGGGCCGCATCGGCCGCGCCGAGCTGATCTTTACGGCCGGCTGGTGCGCACTCTTCGTGCTGTTCAGGCTGGTCAACATTCCCCATCTGCTGGGGGTGCTGATAACGGGGGGATATCCATGAGCCATCACATCGTCGAGGTCCGCGACCTCTGTCATTGCTATCCCGACGGCACCGAAGCCCTGCGCGGCATCAGCTTCCGGATCCATCACGCGAGTCGGTGGCGGTGGTGGGGGCGAACGGGGCGGGGAAATCCACTCTGCTGCTGCACCTGAACGGGTATCTCGCGCCCACCCGGGGAGATGTGCGCGTGGGCGATACGCCCGTGGTCCGCACGACGCTTCCCGAGGTGCGCCGGACCGTCGGCATGGTCTTCCAGGATCCCGATGATCAACTCTTCATGCCGACGGTCTTTGACGATGTCGCCTTCGGCCCCCTCAACCTGGGGCTGCCACCGGCAGAGGTGGAGCGCCGGGTCACGGATGCCCTGGAACGGGTCGGCGTCGCACATCTTCGCGACAAGCCCCCCTATCGCCTGTCGGGGGGCGAGAAACGGCGCGTCGCCATTGCGACCGTGCTGTCCATGAGCCCCGACATTCTGGTGCTCGACGAGCCCACCACCGGCCTCGACCCCTATGCCCGCCGCCAGCTCATGGGGCTTCTGCGGGATTTCAGCCACACGAAGATTATTACGTCCCACGACCTGGACATGGTTATGGATCTGTGCGAACGGACCATTGTCCTGCGCGGGGGGAAGGTGGCGGCCGATGGTCCCACCCGCGAGATCTTCGGCAACGATGAACTGCTGGCCGCCTGCCGGCTGGAACGTCCCCTGTCGATGCAGGGGTGTCCGGTGTGCGGCCGTTGATCCGGTAACTGCGGGAGGATTGCATGAAACGTATGGTCATTGGCATTGCTGCCTCTGTTGCCCTTGGTTCTGCGCCATGGGCACTGGCGGCCGATGATGCGAGAACGGAGGCACGCACTTGCCGCCAGATTGCGGAATTGACCCGCAAATACGACACCGGCCGAACGCTTCCTGGCGACATGGCCGTTGAAGGGCAGCCGTGCCTCAGGAGCGAGGCTGCCGACTGCCTGTTCGGTGTCCTCGAAAACGTGCTCGCGAAGTGTCGGGCAGAGGGCAAGGATTCGCTCGCTCCCGAGGAGCGGGCCTTGATTCTCCGCCTCAGGGAAGAGCTCGACGCCGAGCTGGAGAGCCGGCACGGTTACCACACGCTGCGGGAGGAAGTCGAAGCCATGCTCGCCAAGCCCGACCTGTACGATTATGAATACCGGCTCGGCATGAATGGGTTTGTCAGGGGAGAAGGTGCCGGCTCTTTCCGGCTCCCCGAGTTCGGCCAGGCACCCGGGCACGCTGAAGGGCGCTTCCTCTATCGCGTCAAGCCGTACCTTTTCTGGCATCCGGTGGCATGGCTCGATCTCCACGCCGAGGGACAGGGGTACGGCTTCAGCGGGGGGAGCCAGGATTACGGCAAGATTTCCCTCTACCAGGGCTTTGCGAGGTCCTCTGCCCCCTCCGGGACGGGAATTCCCTCAAGGCCGGCCGTCAGGAGCTTGTCTACGGCAGCTCCTTCATGCTGGGGAGCGATTCGTTCTACAAGGGACTCGTCTATGATGCCGTGCGGTTGCGGATAACTCCTCTGACACCGCTGACGGTCGACATCTTCGGCGGCTGGTATGCCTCCCCCTGGTCCGACGGCACAGAAGGTGGCCTTGCCGGGGGTTATGCCACATGGAACATCAGCGACGGTACCGGCCTGGAATTCTATGGATTTCGCGATAGCGGCTCCACTGAGCGTCATGACGGGGCGCATCGCAATTCCTTCGGCCTCAGGGCCACGGCCAAGCTCGGCTCCGCCAGTATTGAAATCGAACCGGTCTGGCAGACGGGACGCCTGTTCAACGGTGATGATGCCAATGAAAGCATCAGGGCCTGGGGTGGCCATGCCGATATCATGATCGACACTGATCTCGGAGGGATCGGCAACCATTTCTTTGCCGGCGTCGCCTATGGCTCGGGAAGCCGTGATGCGGCCCTCGGCGTGAGCGGCAGGAAGGAGTTTCTGAATCAGGCCACCGACTCGTCTCTCACTGGCGATATGAACGTGGTCGGTGATCTGTCGGGGCTGGATGTCGGTGATTATCACGCCAGCGGGCTCCAGGTTTACACGCTCGGCTGGGGAGTCGATCTGACCGGGGAGTTGAGCCTGACAGCCACTGGCCGCTATTTTCTGGCCAACTACGTGCCCGACGGGTTCAGTCGCCGGATCGGCCTGGAAACCGATTTCACCCTGACGTACGCAGTTTCTGACGCGCTATCGATCATTGCCGGCTACGACAGGTTCTTTACCGGCAGATTTTTCAGCGACGCCTCGGGGAGCAATGGGGACATCCACTACGGGTATCTCATGTTCCAGTTCGATCTGTCCCACACGAAACCGAAGCAGGCCCGCGGCAGATAACGGGACGGCCATCCCGCCGGTGCACAGTGGTCACGGAGAGAACAGCGGGGCCGGTCGGGGAGCTGCATAAAACTTCTTGAAGTTTATCCTGTAGTGTACGTATTCTTGTGGGGCAATGCCGTCTGGTCCCCTGGGCCTCGCGCGGCATTGCACCAACCGGCACAAACGCACGAGAAAGGGTACTGTCATGAACATGAGATACTTCGCATCTGCCATGCTCGTTGTTGCGGGAGTTTTTCTTGCGTCCGTCCGTCCGGCGGTTGCGGGACAGGGCCATCACGGGCACGGCGGAGCCGTGGAGTCGTCGACCGCCGCACCTGCCGATGCCGTGGAGTATCCCGATTGCGCCCACTGCGGCATGGACCGGGCGAAGTTCGCCCACAGCAGGATGCTGATCGTCTACCACGACGGTGAAAAGGTGGCCACCTGCAGCATCCGTTGCGTCGCACTGGACCTGAAGGACAAGAAAAACAAGCCCGTGGCGTCGTTTCAGGTGGGCGACCTCACGAACGGCACGCTGATCGACGCCGGAAAGGCCCATTGGGTCATCGGTGGCGCCCGGCGCGGGGTCATGACCAAGACCCCCAAGTGGGCCTTTGCCGACAAGGGGGCCGCCGAGGCGTTCATTGCCCGGCACGGCGGCACGTCCGCCACCTTTGCCGAAGCGCTCAAGGCGGCTACGGACGAGCTGTGATGAAGAAACCAGCGGGATTTTTCCGCAACACGCAGAGCTTGTTCGCAACCAGGCGTTGCTGTTCCGCACCCGTTTCGGGGGCGGATTTTGCGCGGCAGTTTGTTGCGGACACGCTCCGAAACCGGAGGAATTGATGAAAGGCATTGCATGGGCGGCGGCCCTCCTGTGGGTTGCGGCCGCGGCAACGGCGCACGCCGCCGGCGCGTCGCTGCCGAAGGGCTACGAGAAGTGGGACATGAGCAAGGAAAAGGTGATAGCCGACAAGAATTCCCTGTTTTACGGCATTCACAATATTTACGTGGACAAGAAGGCCATGGCGGCCTATCGGAAGGGCGGTCCCTATCCTGAGGGAAGCCGGTTCGTGGTGGTCCAGCACAGCATCAAGGATGCGGGGGGCAAGCCGACCAAGGGAAAACGGAACATGATCGTCCTCATGACCAAGGATAAAAAGCAGACCGCAACCGGCGGCTGGCTCTTTGCCGGCTTTACTGCCGAAGGGAAGCCCTCCGGCGTGGACACGGTCAAGAATTGCTACGAGTGCCATCTCAAAGAGGCCGGGAGTCGTGACTTGGTCATATCACGGTACGCTGATTTCAGATAGCACCTCACGGCATGGGAGGAACCAACGCCGCGGATTTCCGCGGCGTTTTCTTTTTTTGCCGCGGGTCGCCGTGGGCAGGGCAGGGACGGGCTCCGGACATTTTTTCAGAAAACTCTCAACTATTCAGTGTGGGGGACGATAAGCTGACATAGCAGTGTATGCAAACGCTCTGAGCACCAATCCCGGCTTTCGGAGAGCTCTAATGGTCGGCAGTCTGGCAACCTTTCTGAAAAAGAGCGCTGCATCGGTGCTGGGAGTGCCAGGTGCGCTGCTTTCCCGACTGCTGCCCCGAGACGCGGCCGAACCGGCGGATTTTCGCTGCGGGTCCGGCTATCGCGGGCTGTTCGAGCATGCGCTCGACGGCATATTCATCATGGATGCCGAAGGACGCTACCTTGACGTCAATCCTGCCATCTGCTCCGCAACCGGCTACACCAGAGAGGAATTCCTTGCCCTGGTTTGGGGCGTGCTCAGCAGAGGGATCGATTCCGAATGGGCTGCGTCGTCCCTGGCGCGGATAGCCGGCGGCGAGCCCCTGCGGGAAGAGCGGACCGTCTGGACCCGCAACGGAGATCAACTGACAGTGGAACTTTCGGCTCACCTGCTGCCGGACGGCACGATTTTCGGGATCGTGCGGGACGTATCCGAGCGCAGGCGGATGGAAGAGGCGCTGCGTTCCACCAGCGAATTCCTTGACACGATACTCGATGAAACCCCGCTGCCGATCTACATTACGTCCGTGGACGGAACGCTCCGGCTTGCCAACAACGCCTGGGAGCGGGAGACGGGCATCCCCCGCAACGTTGCCGTTGGCCGCCGCCTGAACGAAATATTTCCAGCCGCTGTGTGTGCCCAGTTCTCCGAGCTCAATCGCAGTGTTGCCGAAACAAATGCCATTGTCGTCCTTGATGAATCCCTTGATCTCGGTGCAGGAGCGCGGGTGTTCCACACGGTCAGATTTCCCCTCAGGGATGCCGCCGGGGTCGTGGTCAATGTTGGCGGGATATCGATCGATATCACCGACCGCACAAAGATGGAGGGCGATCTGAGGGCCGCCCATGCGGCTGCTGTCGACTCTTCCCGGGCCAAGATCGATTTCCTGGCCAACATGAGCCACGAGATCCGGACCCCCATGAACGGCGTGATCGGCACCCTGGAACTCCTGAGGGAAACCGTGCTGGACCCCAGGCAGCGGGAGTACACCGAGATAGCCCGCGAGTCGGCTGAGAGCATGTTGGCAGTAATCAACATGGTCCTCGACTACTCGAAGATCGAATCGCGGCAACTGGTGCTCGAATCGGTTCCTTTTGCCATCCGGGAGGCCGTCGAGCGGACCGTCAAGCCCTTCAGGGCCGTTGCGGCGCGCAAAGGAGTCATGGTGGCGGTCGATATGCCGCCTCACTTGCCGGAGACGGTGGTGGGGGACCCGGTGCGCTTTTCGCAGATCGTGGCAAACCTGGTGGGCAATGCCGTCAAATTCACCGAGCAGGGGGCCGTTACCGTCCAGTTGGGAGCAGCCGCTGCCGGCGACAGCCGGTTTGACGTCAGTTGCTCGGTCGGAGACACCGGCCCCGGCATTCCCCCTGAAAAGCTCGACACGATCTTCGAGCCCTTTGTCCAGGCCGATGGCTCCACCACCCGCATCCACGGGGGGACCGGCCTGGGCCTCGCCATTGTCCGCCGACTGGTGGAGGCCATGGATGGGGCGATCTCCGTTGCGAGCGAGCCTGGCACGGGGAGCACCTTTTCCTTTTCGGTCAGTCTGCGCGGCGCGCCGGACGCCATCGCCTCCCCGCAGCCTGTGGCCGGCTGGGCGGTGGCGGAGAAATCTGTTGCGGTCCGGCCCCTGTCGGTGCTCCTGGTCGACGATAGCGCGGTCAGCCGCAAAGTTGTTTCTCTGCTGCTTGAAAGCGACGGCCACAGGGTCAGCTTTGCCGGAGACGGCGCCGGTGCCCTGGCCGTGCTCGGCCGGGAGGCATTTGATATCGTGCTGATGGATGTCCAGATGCCGGTCATGGACGGCTTTGAAACCATGAGGGCCATCCGCGCGCGCGAAACGGCAGGGGGAGGGCGGCTCCCGATCATTGCGCTGACCGCGCGCGCCCTGGTTGGCGACCGGGAGCTCTGCCTGGAGGCAGGAGCCGACGACTACCTGGCCAAGCCGGTGAACTTCGGCGAATTGAGGCGGGTCATCAGTCGCCATGGCTGCCGCGGGACCACGCCGTCGGCGCCGCCTGCGGAGATCAGGCCCGATGCAAGCGGCGGAGCTCAGCCGGCTGCACTGTCCGGAGGGCTGATGGACGAACTGGGCGCATCCGTGGGTGATCGGGACGAGCATGCGGTGGAACGCTGCACGCGCATGCTGAAACGGGAAGCTGCCCATCTTGGCAGGAACGGGCTTGTTGATGAGGTATTTCGACTGCAGCTCGCCTCGCGGCGGGGCGATTGGGAGCGGGTGGACGAGTTGCTCGGCGTTGTGGCCGCACTGCTGCCGGCACCGGCTCGTGCATGCGATCCGTCGGAAGCGGGACGGGGTAATGATTGATGTGGAAAGGAGATGTTAATGAAGACGCTTATTGTTGAGGATGATTTCATTTCGCGCAAAATCATGAAGGAGCTTCTTGCCTCGCTCGGTGAGTGCGATATCGCCACCGACGGGGAGGAGGCGGTCCAGGCGTTCCGGCTGGCCCTTGATGAGCACCGCCCCTATGATCTCGTCTGCATGGATATCATGATGCCCAACATGGACGGCCACGAGGCCCTGGAGCAAATCCGCGAGATAGAGCGGGGGCTGGGGCTTAACGGCGCCCAGGAGGTCAAGGTCATCATGACAACTGCCCTGGACGATCCGAAGAACGTGGTGGAGGCATTCTATCGCGGCGGGGCCACCTCGTATCTGGTCAAGCCGATCACCAAGCAGCGCCTGATGAAGGAGATCAGGAGCCACGGCCTGCTCTGAGCAGCCGGGCCGGCGCGGTGCCTATCAGGAATTTCCTGATTCGGATTCGCTAAAGTAATCCCAGAATTTGTCGATACGGTAAACAGTTAGTTAAAACGGTGGCTTAGGGCTCCCGGCTCGAGGGGGTCCAGAGAGGCTCAACACAGTGGCTTTTGACGTGTTTCGCAGGTTCAGGCAGGATGGGGCAAAGGCGGGATGTCCGCCGGGAGGAGCGCCGGCGGTTGCTGTGGACGACACCCTGCTGCAGGAGTTGCAGGTCTGGAAGGAATGCCTCACGAATGCCGGCGAGCGGCTGCGGCAGGTCACCGGCTCGACCGAGGAGGAATTTCTTGCCGTAGGTGCCCGGCTCCACGAGTTTTACAGCCGTGCGGGCGATATCGAGCGAATGACCCGCGGCGTGGCAGAGAGCGTTCTCGGTGACGAGTTCAGTGGCGACATGGACGCGCTGTCCGCGATTCTCGACCGGATCGCCACGTATCTTGGCCAGGCCGACAGCCAGACCGAGCAACTGACCCGGACGCTCAGGTCGGTCCTCGAACTGATCGACCGGGTTGACACTCCACTGGAAGGTTTCAGGAAGATCATCAAGAATCTCCACATGCTCAGCACCGCCGTCAAGATCGAAAGCGCGCGGCTCGGCGAGGGGGCTGCCGGATTCAACACCCTTGCCGGGGACGTCGAGCGGCTGTCGGTTTCCATCAAAGACAAGTCGGCAAGGATCCTTGGGGAAAAGGACTCGCTCGGCCAGGTCATCACCGCCACCCTTGAAAGCATCTCCCGCATCGAGGCGGGCCAGCACGAAGATGTCTGCCGGATCATCTCCGAGACTGGAGAGAACCTGGGTGCGCTCAGCACGCTCCATGCCCGCTGTTCCGACGTGGCCAACAATGTGGCCACCCTGTCGGCCGAGATAGCCGACAGCATCGGCGAAGTGGTCACGTCGCTCCAGTTCCACGACATTACCCGCCAGCAGATCGAGCATGTCAATGAAGCATTGGAAGATGTCGTCCGCCATCTGGCCCGGCCCGGCGACAATCCCCGGGAGGATGTGGCCGAGGCGGCCGAGGTCTGCGATCTTCAACTGGCGCAGCTCCTCCATTCTCGGGACGAACTCGTGTCGGCGGTGGAGAGGATCATCATCAATCTGCGCGACATCGTGGCGAAAGAGACTCGCATGTCCGAGGAGACCCGCGGCATTACCGGCAGCGCCGACCAGACGGGGCACTCGTTTTTCGCCAGGATGGAAGAGGAAATGGCCAGCGTGACCCGGGTCCTCTCCGATAATGTGCGCGCCAAGCGCGACACGGCTTCGGCCATGATGCAGGTGGTCAATTCGGTGAACGACATTTCCGCCTTTGTGACCGACATTGAAGAAATTGGGACCGAAATCGAGCTGATTGCCCTCAATTCGCAGGTGAAAGCGGCCAATACCGGCGACGGTGGCGCGGCCCTCGGGGTCCTTGCCGAGGCGATCCAGCACCTGTCGGTGGATGCCCGCACCCGCACGGGCGACGTCTCGGCCACCCTGCGCGAGGTTACCGAGGTCACCGGCCGCCTCGTCCGGGAAGTGGATGCCGACGTGAGCTCCAGAACCGATGAGATCGAAAGCCTGCTGGTGGAACTCAAGCGGCTGCTCGGCTCGGTGGAGACCATCAACAGCCGGCTGGTCGGACTGCTTGCGGATATGGACAGCGCGGTGGGGAGCCTTTCGTGCGACATCGAGGCTGCCACCAGCGGTCTTTCGGTCCACGACACCGCCGGTGCCCTGCTCGGCGAGGTGGCGGAGGCCATCGAGGAAACGCTGCGCCACATGCGCCGGACGGTCCCTGCTGCGGCCCGGCGCGGCAACGGCGGCAAGCTGCTGGACCTGGCCCAGCGGTATACCATGCACAGCGAGCGTACCGTGCACCACCGGGTGGTCGGTGGCGCCCCGTCGGTCTCGGCAGGGGGGCCCCCGTCTTCGGGCGATGGCCTCGGCGATAACGTGGAGCTGTTTTAGCCAGTGAGGAGATATCATGAACGGACTGACGATTAAGCGGAGACAAGGGGGGGATTCGGGTGAGCGATGCATCCTCTGTATCGGGGGTGACCTGACCATACCCTTTGCCGGCGAATTCAGGGGAGCGCTGCTCGAAGCCTTGGACCAGGCCGCTTCGGTGGAGGTGGACGTGAGCGGGGTGAGCACCGTGGATATCACCGGCCTGCAACTGCTCTGTTCGGCCCACCGTGCCGCCTGCACGAGACAAAAGGGGTTTTTCCTCACGGGAAGGGATAACCCCGTTTTCGTGGAATCGGTCGGCCTTGCCGGGTTCGAGCGGCACGTGGGCTGTTCGCGTGATGCCGGCAAGAACTGTATCTGGATCGGAGGGGATGAGTAATGGCCAAGACTATCATGACGGTTGACGATTCCGCCAGCGTACGCCAGATGGTGAGTTTCACCCTCAAGCAGAACGGCTATGACGTGGTGGAGGCCGTCGACGGCAAGGATGCCCTTGCCAAGCTCGCCGGTACCAGGGTCGACATGGTGATCACCGACCTCAACATGCCGAACCTGGATGGTATCGGGCTTATCAAGGGGGTAAGGGCAAACCCCTCCTACCGGTTCACTCCCATCGTCATGCTCACCACCGAATCACAGGAAAGCCGGAAGCAGGAAGGCAAGGCCGCCGGTGCCACCGGCTGGATCGTCAAGCCCTTCAAGCCCGAGCAACTGGTGGCGGTGGTCAGGAAGGTGCTCGGCTAATGGACGCCCATCGGCAGGCTTACAGGGAAGAGGCCTACGAGCTGCTCTCCGAGTTGGAGAGCTCGCTCCTGGAGTTGGAAGAGAACCCGGACGACATGGACCTCATCGGCCGCGTGTTCCGGGCCATGCACACCATCAAGGGGTCCGGCGCCATGTTCGGCTTCGAGGATATCGCCACCTTCACCCACGAAGTGGAGACGGTCTTCGACAAGGTCCGCAACGGCCAGATGACGGTGACTCGCGACCTGGTGAACCTGACCCTCAGGGCGCGGGACCTTGTCAAGGGGATGCTCGATGTCTCGGAGGGGGGCGATCCGGTGGAGGGGCGCGAAGCGGAAGAGGTTATTGCCGGGCTCCGGGCACTGGTTCCCGCTCCCGAGGTGAGGGATCCCCTGCCGGTGGAGATGGTGCACGCCCCCCCTGGCGCCGAGGGTAAGGATGATGTGGCGGTGACGTACCGCATCCGGTTCATCCCTGTTCCGGAAATAACCGCCAACGGCACCAACCCGCTCCTCCTGCTGGCGGAACTGCGCCAGCTCGGCGCATGCCGGGTCGTGGCCCAGATGGAGCGTGTGCCGGCACTGGAAGAGGGCAATCCCGAGTTTTGCTACGTGTATTGGGACGTGATCCTCACCAGCAGGCGTGGGGTCGATGCCATCCGCGACGTGTTCATCTTCATCGAGGACGACTGCGAGCTTAAGATCGACGTGATCGACGACGGCGGCATCCTCGACACCGATGCCGACTACAAGAAGCTCGGCATCATCCTGGCCGAGCGGGGGGACCTGACGCGGCAGGACATGGAAGCGATCCTGGCACGCCAGAAGCGTTTCGGCGAACTGCTGGTGGAGCAGGGTATCCTGCAGCCCGAGAAGGTCGAGTCGGCCCTGATCGAACAGCAGCACGTGAAGGAGGTCCGCAAGGAACGCCAGGCCCAGGAAAGCGCTTCCAGCATCCGGGTGCCGGCCGAGAAGCTCGACATCCTCGTGAACCTGGTGGGCGAGCTCGTGACGGTGCAGGCCAGGCTCTCGCAGACCGCCGCCGGCCGCGGCGATGCCCTCCTCGACACCATTGCCGAAGAAGTGGAGCGCCTTACCAACGAACTGCGCGACACGGCCCTGAACATCCGGATGCTTCCCATCGGCACCACGTTCAGCAAGTTCAAGCGGCTGGTCCGCGACCTGTCGGTGGAACTTGGCAAGGACATCGAACTGACCACCGCCGGTGCCGAAACCGAACTGGACAAGACGGTCATCGAAAAACTGAACGATCCCCTGGTCCACCTGATACGCAATTCCATCGACCACGGCATCGAGATGCCCGAGGACCGCGAGGCCGCCGGCAAGCCCCGGCAGGGCACCGTCCACCTTGCCGCGGTCCATTCGGGAGACAGTGTCCTCATCACCATTACCGACGATGGTGCCGGCCTCGACAAGGAGGCGATCCGAGCCAAGGGGCTCGAGCGTGGTCTCGTCACCACCGGTGCCGAGTTGTCGGATAAGGAGATCTACAACCTGATCTTCGCTCCCGGCTTCTCCACGGCAAGGAAAGTCACCAGCGTCTCGGGGCGCGGTGTAGGCATGGACGTGGTGAAGAAGGCCATCGACGCCCTGCGCGGCACCATCGACATCACCAGCGAACGGGGGAAGGGGAGTACCATCACGATCAAGCTTCCGCTGACCCTGGCGATCATCGAAAGCCTGCTGGTCAAGATCGGCACCGACTGCTTCGTCATGCCGCTCTCCATCGTGGAGGAGTGCATCGAGCTCACCCGCGAGGATGTGGCCAATGCCCACGGCCGCAACCTGGCCAACGTCCGTGACCAGATAATTCCCTACATTCCCTTGCGCGAGCGCTTCCGTATTCCCGGCGAGCTTCCGGAAATCGAGCAGATCGTCATCACGTCCATCCAGGGGAGCCGGATCGGCTTCGTGGTCGACGATGTGATCGGCGAACACCAGACCGTCATCAAGTCCCTGGGCAAGATGTACAAGGATGTGAAGGGGCTTTCTGGCGCGACAATCCTCGGGGACGGCTCCGTGGCCCTTATTCTGGATGTTCCCCATCTGGTGCGCGAGGTGGAACGGGAGCAGGCCGCGGGGTAGCAGGATGGTGCTCTGCCGGCAGTGTCTGTAATGCAATGGTAAACGGCGATGCCGCGGTAAAACGCGGCATTTTTCTCCTGTTCGGGGAGCCGGGGGCAAAGCGGGCAGTTGTCCGCAGGAAATTTGCACGGGCCCCGAGGTAATAGGTTGTGAAACGGGCAAGAGTAGGGTTTAATGGGCAGCAACAGGCACATCTATTCCTTCCGCCGGAGTCCGGGCCATTTCATGAAACATATTCTGGTCATTGATGACGACGAACAGGTTCGAACCCTCGTGGGCAGGTTCATTTCCGGAGCGGGTTTCGCCGTGGAAATGGCAGACAACGGCGTTACCGGACTTGCTGCCATGAGACGGGCGCCGGCAGACGTGGTGATTACCGACATCATCATGCCTGAAAAGGAAGGTGTGGAAACCATCATGGAGTTGCGGCGCGATTTCCCGGACGCGAAAATCATCGCCATGTCGGGCGGCTCTCCCCAGATGCAACCTGATCTCCCCCTGCGGCTCGCCAGAACCCTGGGTGCCGACCGTATCCTCCACAAGCCCTTCACCCGTGATGCGCTGCTCAATCTGGTGAACGAGCTCACTTCTTCCTGATTCGAGTGATCAAGGACGTTTCCGTGTTTGGCACAACCATCCTGGCACTGGCCTTTGCTCTGCTCTATCTGCGCCGCTGGCAACAGCTCAAGCGCGAGGTTGCCTTGCGCATCGAGGCTGAGCGGCTGTTCCGGGAAACGCTGGAACACATCAAGCTCCTGGCGATTCAACTCGATACGCACGGCAACCTGGTTTTCTGCAACGACTATTTTCTCCAGATCGTGGGATGGGAGCGACGGGAAGTGATCGGCGTCAACTGGTTCGACCGTTTCGTCCCCCCTGACCAGAAAACGGTCAAGCGGATATTCTACTCGTCCCTCGAGTCGGGAAACATGCCGGTACACGTTCAGAACGACATTGTCACCTGTGGCGGCAAGCGGCTGTTCATCTCCTGGACCAATACGGTCATCCGCGACAGCTCGGGAGCCATTATCGGCACCATGAGCATCGGCGACGACATTACCGAGCGCACCAAGGCCGAAAACGCGCTGCTCAACTATCAGGAAGAGTTCAGAAACCTGGCTGCCGAACTGTCGTTGGCCGAGGAGCGCGAGCGTCGCCGGCTCTCCACCGACCTGCACGATCTCATCGGCCAGACCCTGGCCTTTGCCAAGATCCGCGCCCATTCGCTCAGGGAGCATGTGGCGGATGACGGCCTGACGCAGTTGGCAGAGCTCACCGGGCTCCTTGACCAGTCGATCCAGGATGTCCGCTCTCTTATTTTCCAGATCAGCCCGCCGATTCTCTACGAGGTGGGGCTTGAAGCCGCCCTAGAATGGCTGGGAGAGAATTTTCAGGACAACCACGGGTTTCGCGTCACGTTCAGTGACGACAACACGCTCAAGCCCCTGAGGGAGGAGATCAAGGTTACCCTGTTCCAGGTGGTGCGCGAGGTGCTCATCAACGCGACGAAGCATGCCTCACCCGATACGGTGCACATCGACATCCGCGGTATCGGCGAATCCGTCCGCATAACGGTCAGGGACGACGGCCGGGGATTCGACGTGGCAAAGGCTGCCCAGAAATCAAGGGATAGGTCGGGTGCCGGATTCGGCCTCTTCAATATTCGCCAGCGGATCGAGCGCCTGGGGGGCTCGCTGGCGATCGAATCGACCCCGGGGTCAGGGACCATGGTAACCGTCGTAGCGCCCCTTGAACGTGCCCGTGATGACCGTTGATACATATAATTAAAAACGATATTGTAACAAGCCGGTGCATTGAAGTATACATACACTGATGCCGGGAACTTGGCCATGCCTGGTGTTCCAACGGGTCGCGACTTGGGGTATGACGGATATGGCCGGCGGTTGGGGTGCGCCGCAGGCATGGCGCCGGCAATGGTGCGAGCGACCGGCCGGAGACAGCGTGAAGTCGGGAGCGATTGGCCGCGGGCAGTTCTGGGGGAGTGAGGTTGCCGAGTGGGGATACGGGTAGTAATTGTCGACGATCACAAGATCATGCGCGAGGGGCTCAAGTCTCTCCTTACGCGGGAGATGGACATCCAGGTGGTCGGGGAGGCCGACAACGGCCGGGCCGCCACCCAGTGCGTCAGGGATCTTGATCCGGACGTGGTGCTCATGGACCTTACCATGCCGGAAATGAACGGCATTGATGCGACCCGGCGCATTGCCGCCGATTATCCCTCGGTCAGGGTTCTCGCCCTTTCCATGCATTCGGACCGCCGCTTCATCGAAGAGGCGCTTTCGGCGGGCGCCCAGGGGTTTCTGCTCAAGGACTGCGCCTTTGACGAACTGGTGAATGCCATCCACGAAGTGGTTGCCGACCGGTTTTACCTCAGCCCCCGCATTACCGGCGTCGTGGTCAAGGACTATCTCGGCCGGCGCGGCCGACCCGAGTCCGCTTCCTCCATCCGCCTCACGCCCCGCGAACGGGAGGTGCTCCAGCTCATTGCCGAGGGCAAGAACACCAAGGAAGTGGCCTTCTCCCTCGATGTCAGCGTCAAGACCGTAGAATCCCAGCGCATGCAGATCATGCGCAAGCTCAAGACGAACAGCATCGCCGACCTGACCAAATTCGCCATCCGCGAAGGGCTCACCACCCTCGACTGAACGCCAGTCTCCCTGCTCCGTTCACGGCGCTTCGAGCCGGAGCAGCAGGTTCCGCCGTTGCCGTTACGGCGGCATTGCCTTCTCCCCTCCCGTTGCACATCACCGGCAGTTCTTCCATCAAATACGCATGTCAGGTAATTCGCCGGCTGTTGTCAGGATAATCCTGATAGTGCCCCGGGGCGTGTAAACCGATTCAATCTTAAGGGGGGAGACTTCCTGGGTTTCGAATTCAAGGCGTTCCATACCCTCTGCAATCGGAACGTTCCGTGCCGGTGGAGCCGGCATCCTGACAAGGAACGGGGCGTCCCTCTGTCATGACTCCATCCGTCGGTTCCCATCTGGCCGGCGGATGGAGTCTTTTGTCGTTGCTGGTGCGGGCATGGACTCCTGACGTTTGGCATTCCCTGTGCTAAACGCCAAATCTCCGACCACGATCGAGGATGACGAGGCACTGTTCGAGTCGCTCGCCAGCGGCAGGGTCGAGACCCTCATCTCCGTTCGGTGCCCCCTGTATCTCAATCCCAACAGAAAGCACGCGGCACTGGTCCCGGCCATGGCTGACCCTCTCCGCCGGATGAAGCGGGACGGGTCGATCAGGCGGATCATGATTTCGGTCCTCGGAACCGCAGACTAACCCGATGTCAGCAGAAACCTCCCCACATACCCTCGGTAAACGGCTGTTCCGCCAGACACTTTTGCTGGCCCTGGCTCTCAGCGTCGTGTTCTCGGCTGTTTTTACCGTTGCCGAGTACTACCGCAGCAACCGTTGCCGAGTACTACCGCAGCAAGGCTTCCCTCAACGAATCCGTGGAGCTTCTGAAAAAGACCCACCTGGACGCCATCACCGCCGCCCTCTGGAGTCTCGACCACCAGCAGATGGCGGCCCAGATCGACGGGCTGCACCACTACCCATTCGTCAGCTACGTGGCCGTGGTCGATCAGGGAAGGATCGTCGTCGAAGCCGGAACCAGGAGCGATTTGTTCGGCGATGTCCGCAGGATAGATCTCGCGGCGACCTATAACGGCCATCAGATGCCCCTGGGGTATCTCCATCTGGAAATCGACCGCCAGGCCATCATGCGCGATGCCCTGTCCACCGCGGCCGTAACCCTGCTGTTCCAGACCCTGACCATCACCATCGTGATGCTTTTCGCCTTCATGCTCTTCGAGCGCCAGGTCACCCGGCACCTGGCTGCTGCGGCCGACTACTTCACCTCCTTCGGCCTCGCCCAGGTACAGCAGCCCCTTCAATTGGACAAGACCTGCCATGGGGATGAGATCGACGCCCTGGTGGAGGCATTCAACCGGATGCGGGAATCCCTTGCCGTCGCCTATCAGCAGCAGCAGGGCATGCTCCAGGCCGTGCGCGAGAGCGAGGCGTTGCTGCGGGCGATCGCCCACAGGATACCGAACGGCGGAGTGTGGGTGGTTGCCGCTGATGTCCGCTACATCATGTTTGAGGGAAGTCTCGTGGAAACCCTTGGCCTGAGTGGCCAAGAGACGCTGGGGCGCATGCCGGGCGAGCTGTTCGGAGAGCATCTTGCCGGCCGGCTGGAGAGCTGTTATCGCCTGGCGCTTGCAGGCGAGACCCTGAGCGAGGAAATCGAGTACCAGGAGCGCGTGCTGTGGGTCCAGTTCGCTCCCCTTGCGGACGAAAACGGGGTGGTGATGGCCGCCATGGCCCTCGGCATCGACGTGACCGAGCGGCGGCAGATCGAGGCGGAGCGGCGGGACATGCTGCAGCGGCTGGGCCAGGCCCACAAGATGGAGGCCATCGGCCGGCTGGCCGGAGGGATTGCCCACGACTACAACAACAAGCTCACGGTGATTCTCGGCTACGCCCACGTGCTCAGGCTCACTGGTCTCCAGGGCAAGGATGCGCCCGAACAGCTCAACCAGATAATCAAGGCGGCCGAGCATTCCCGCGACATCACCCGCCAATTGCTGGCATTTACCCGCAGCGAGCGGGTCAATCCCGTCAGGGTCGACCTCGACCGGCTCATCTCCCAGAGCAGCAAATCCCTCAGCCGCCTGATCGGAGAGGATATCACCCTCAGCCATGTGGCCGGCGCGGATCTCTGGCCGGTGCGGATCGATCCGACCCAGGCCGATCAGATCCTCATGAATCTGGTGATGAACGCCCGCGACGCCATAGCGGGCAACGGCAGCGTCACCATCGCGACCCAGAACATCGTGCTCGACAAGGGAACGGCGGGGCACCTGCAAGGCGCATCGCCGGGAGAATACGTCCTGATGACCGTGAGTGACACGGGTTGTGGCATGGACCCCGAGGTTATGGAGCATATCTTCGAACCTTTTTTCACGACCAAGGAAATGGGGAAGGGAACCGGTCTCGGACTTGCCACGGTTTACGGGATCGTACGTCAGAATGGCGGTGCCGTCAGCGTTGAGAGCGCGCCGGGCGGAGGATCGGCCTTTTTCATCTATTTGCCCCGTTTTGTGGGAGAGACGCCCGAAACCCGCAGGCCAGGAGAGGGCGGCATCCTTCCCGCAAGGACCACGCTCCTGGTGGATGACGACGCTGCCGTGCGGGATGTCACCGCGCTGATGCTGCGGCGGCTCGGGCATACCGTGATAACCGCAACCAGCCCCGGCGAGGCGATACGTCTCTGTCAACAGCCCGGCATTGTCGTCGATCTGATCCTCACGGATGTCATCATGCCGTCCATGAACGGCCGGGAGATGGTCCGGGCCATTCTACCCCATCAGAAAGCGGCCCGAGTGCTCTACATGTCCGGCTACCCGGCGGACGCCGTTGAAGGGCGCGGCGCGGTGGACGCCGATGCGCCCCTCCTCCGCAAGCCCTTTGCCCTGGACGTGCTGAGAGAGCATATAGGCCAGATCATGTCCGCCGTCCACTGACCATTGTTGTTTCTGCCACGGCCCCGCCACGTTCATATTCGCCACCCCCTCGCGCAGACTTTCATCCCCCCTTGCGCACACTTGCCGTTATTCTGGAGTTGATAAAAATGGTGTAATGAATCGGTATAGGGGATTGGGAGGCGGGTTGTCAGGGATTTCCCTATACTCCTGAAAACCGTTCTCCCGATAGATATATCAAAGCAGTCAAAGTCCATGTGTTGGTACGTTGAGTCAAAGCAAAGGAGGATGATATGACATGGTTTTACAATTTGAAGATTGCATCAAAGCTGATACTGGGTTTTTCTCTTGTTACGCTGATAGCTTGCATCATTGGCGTAATAGGGATAACAAAAATCATGCAAATAGAAAAAGCCGATACAGAGATGTACGAGCTCAACGCAAAACCGATGGGTCCCATTTTGACCACTGCTGTGGCATTTCAAAGAATAAGGGTAAACTATCGAGAAATAGCTTTGGAGCAGACACATGAAGGCAAGGTAAAGTTTTCTAACAGGATTGAAGAACTGCATAAAATAATAGATGACAATCTCCCTGAAATCGAAAAGTCTCTCAAATCAGATGAGACAAAGAAGGCCTACGCGGATATCAAGACCGAATTGGCGAAGTTTGTCCCTCATCTTGACAAAATTGTGGCACTGGCAATGGATGGGAAGAACGATCAGGCCATTGCCTATATGAGGAGCGATGCCGTCGCCGGGCTTGCCCGGTCAGTGGACGATTCGATCCAGAAGCTCGCTGATCTGAAAATCGATCTGGCAAAGAAGAAATCCGAGAGCAATACCGCCGCCGCCAAGGCCGCGGTCGCCATGACGGGCATCATCCTTGTGATTGGTGTGGCCCTGGCGGTCGGACTCGGCATATTCCTTTCCCGCATCATCAGCCGCCCGCTCAGATCGGCCGTGGATGTGTCGAACCGCCTGTCTGAAGGGGATCTGACCGTAACGATCGAGGCAACGAGCAAGGACGAAACGGGCCAACTGCTGGCGGCCATGCACAACATGGTTGAGAAGCTGAAGGGAGTGGTAGCTGACGTGAAGAGCGCAGCGGACAACGTGGCCGCCGGCAGCCAGGAGCTCTCCTCCAGCTCCGAGGAAATGAGCCAGGGTGCCACCGAGCAGGCTGCTGCTGCCGAAGAAGCCTCCAGCTCCATGGAACAGATGAGCTCCAACATCCGGCAGAACGCCGACAACGCCACCCAGACCGAAAAGATCGCCCTCAAGAGCGCCGCCGACGCCAAACAGGGTGGCACGGCCGTGGCCGAAACCGTCGTGGCCATGAAGGAAATCGCCTCCAAGATCTCGATCATCGAAGAGATCGCCCGCCAGACGAACCTGCTGGCCCTGAACGCGGCCATCGAAGCGGCCCGTGCCGGCGAGCACGGCAAAGGGTTCGCCGTGGTAGCGGCCGAAGTCAGAAAGCTTGCCGAGCGGAGCCAGAAGGCGGCAGGCGAGATCAGCGAGTTGTCTGCCTCAAGCGTTCAGGTAGCGGAAGAAGCCGGCGAGATGCTGACGCGGATCGTGCCGGACATCCAGCGGACCGCGGAACTGGTGCAGGAGATCAGCGCCGCGTGCAAAGAGCAGGACACGGGCGCTGAGCAGATCAACAAAGCGATCCAGCAGCTTGACCAGGTGATCCAGCAGAACGCCAGCGCCAGCGAAGAGATGGCCTCCACCAGCGAAGGACTGGCCAGCCAGGCCGAACAACTGCAGGAAACAATCGCCTTCTTCAAGACCGGCGAACAAGGGGGTCTGGTGCGCAAGTCCGCAGTCGTGCGCCAGTTCGCGGCCAAGAAAAAGGCAGTCACTCCCCATCTGGGCCAGGGTTCCTCCAACGGCTACCACGCCAACGGCTATCACGGAGAATCCAAGAAAGTCGCAGCAGGCGGCGGGGTGGATCTGAACCTGGCCAACGATCACCTGGACGACCAGTTCGAGAAATTCTAGGAGAGAGCGATGGCACACGCAGACACAACAGAAACGCAGCAGTACCTGACCTTCACCCTTGCCGGGGAAGTATTTGCGGTGGACGTGGCCAAGGTGCGGGAGATACTGGAATGGAACAGCATCACCAAGGTTCCGCAGACGCCCGGATTCATGCGCGGGGTGATCAACCTGCGCGGGAGCGTAGTGCCGGTAATCGACTTGCGGCAGAAGTTCGGGATGCCTGAAACCGAGCGCAGCATCGACACGTGCATCATCGTAGTCGAGGTGGAGACGGCAATGGAGACGCTGGTACTGGGGATGCTTGCCGACTCGGTGCAGGAGGTGTTCGAGCTGGAGAGAGGAAACATCGAGCCTGCGCCCCGGATCGGGACGAAGTTGGACACCTCGTTCCTGAAGGGCATGGGGAAACGCGGCGATACGTTCCTGATCATTCTGGACATCGACCGGGTGTTCGGGGAGGACGATCTGGCCGGGCTGGCCGCGGCAGGGGAGGCGGCTGCGTAACAGAGATAATCAAGAGCAGGAATGACACAAGGGCGCTCCGGGGAATCGGGGCGCCCTTGTGTTTGGATGACGTGGCAACGGGGTTTCACGCCGTCGCCATCATGACCGTAGGTATCAGGAAATTCCTGATGTCCGGTACAGGTTGGCGTCAGCACTCCGTGCGGGGAATTGCGGAACATGTTTTTATAGATCTAATGATGGCACCGGGTTACGGCCGGGGTGCTCGGCAGCTCGTTCCCGGGTATGGTATACGCGGTTATAAAACTGCTGTTGGTTTGAAGGCGTCGCGCAATCGCCGCTAAAGATGGGTCGCGGCCTGTCGAAAGGTATTCATAGCACATTGTGAATGTTCGGGAGGTACGCATGGGATTACGCAGCATGACCATCCGGTGGAAGCTCATAGCCATGACCGCGGTCATCGTTGTCCTGACGGCAACGGTTATCACCGCCATCTGTCTTGCGCGGTTCAGGGCCGATCTGATGAGAGTCGCCACGGTTTCCCAGGAAACGCGGATCAAGACCCTCTGGGAACTGCTCCGCCAGAAGGGATCCAACGCCCGGATCGACAACGGCAGGCTCATGGTCGGCGAGTACGTGGTGAACGACAACTTCGAGATACCCGACAAGGTGAAGGATCTCTGCGGCGGGACGGCAACCATCTTCATGGGCGATCTGCGGGTCTCCACCAACGTCAAGAAGGAGGACGGCAGCCGCGCCATCGGCACGAAACTCCAGGGGCCCGCCTATGATGCCATTTTCAAGGAAGGGAAACCTTACCGCGGCGAGGCGAAGATTCTCGGCGTCCCCTACTTTACGTCCTATGATCCGCTTCGGGACGCGAGCGGTTCGATCATCGGCGTGCTGTACGTCGGCGTGAAGAAAAGCGAGTTTTTCGAATCCTACGAACGCCTCAAGCTGATCATCGTTGGCAGCGCAGTGGGCACGGTCCTGCTGGCGTGTCTTGTGGCCGGGTTCGTGTCGGGGCGGCTCGTGCGCCCGCTGCGCGACGCAGTTGCCACCGTGGACCGGCTGGCCACCGGCGATCTTTCCGTTGCCATTGAAGCGACGGAGACGGATGAGATCGGTCGCCTGCTTGCCGCCATGGGCAATATGGTGGACAAGCTCAGGAAGGTGGTCACCAGCGTCAAGTCCGCGTCGGACAACGTTGCCGCCGGTGCCCGCGAACTGTCCGTAAGCGCCGAGGAGATGAGCGAGGGGGCCACCGAGCAGGCGGCAGCGGCAGAGCAGGCGTCCGGCAACATGGAGGAGATGAGCGTCACTATCAGGCATACTGCCGATAATGCGGTTCAGACCGAGAAAATAGCCGGCAAGAGCGCCGAGGATGCCCGCGAGGGCGGGGAGGCGGTGGCCGAGACCGTATCTGCCATGAAGGTTATCGCCGGCAAGACAGCGATCATCGAAGAGATCGCCCGCCAGACGAACCTGCTGGCCCTGAACGCGGCCATTGAGGCGGCCCGGGCCGGCGAGCACGGCAAGGGGTTCGCGGTGGTGGCCTCCGAGGTGCGCAAGCTGGCCGAGCGGAGCCAGAAAGCAGCGGGCGAGATCGGCGAGCTCTCCGCATCCAGCGTGCGAGTCGCGGAGAAGGCGGGAGAGATGCTCGCCCGCATCATCCCCGATATTCAGCGGACCGCGGAACTGGTGCAGGAGATCAGCGCTGCGTGCAAGGAGCAGGACTCGGGCGCGGATCAGATCAACCGGGCCATCCGGAAACTGGACAACGTGATCCAGCAGAACGCCTCCACCAGCGAGGAAATGGCTTCCACCAGCGAAGAACTGGCCAGCCAGGCCGAACAGCTCCAGGCAACCATCGCCTTTTTTAAGGTTTCATAGTCCTCTCGGGCAGAGAGGGGGATACTCTGCGGTGCGAGTTGCTGTTCCGCAACTGTCTGTATGTCCTGTTGTTAGACCAATTGCTTTGTCTGGTGGGCCCCTTCGCTAAAGTTTTTCCTCAAGGTTTTACTGGCTAAACCGATATATGCAATGAAATGTGGGGAATGGGGGCGTCCTGGAGATGCTATCAGAAAAACCCCGAATGAACGGAGTGTGGAGGAGTTAATGAGTTGGAAAAACCTGAGGCTGAGCCTCAAGGTGCTGGTGGGCATAGGCAGTGTCCTTGTCCTGCTGGCAGTTATCGGCGTCTGGTCGGTGAAGGGACTGTCTGAGGCCGTCAGGGACGGCAAGGAGGTCAGCGACGGCAACAAGCTGCGGGCCGAGCTCCTCCAGCGGGAGGTGGATCACCTCAACTGGGCCAAGAACGTCAGCGCGTTCCTCCTGGACGACAGGGTAAAGGAGCTCACCGTTCAGGTGGATCACACCAAGTGCAAGTTCGGCGAGTGGTACTACGGCGAGGGGCGTAAGCAGGCCGAGGCCATGCTTCCCGCACTGAAGGACGAACTGGCTGCCATCGAGGACCCCCACCGCAAGCTCCACGAGTCGGCGGGACTCATCAGGAAGGCCTACAACAAGGAGCAGGGTGAGCAGGGCCGCCGGGAGGCGGAGATCATCTTCGCAAGCCAGACCCAGCCGAACCTGCAACTGGTGCAGAAGCACCTGGGCGGGCTCAATGAGACATCCCGCACGCATATCCTTTCCGATGAGCAGATGATCGCCAACGCCAACGGCACCAAGGCTGTCGTCATTGCCCTGAGCGTCGCCGCCCTGGTGATCGGCATCGTTCTGGCGCTGCTCATTTCCCGCTCCATTAGTGGCCCGGTCCTGAAGGGGGTTGAATTCGCCCTGAAGATCGCCGGCGGTGACCTGCGGAGCACCCTCGACATCGACCGGAAGGACGAGGTGGGGCAGTTGGTGGCGGCCCTGAACGACATGGTTGCCACGCTCCGCGACATTGTAACCGACGTGAAGAACTCGGCAGACAACGTGGCCGCCGGCAGCCAGGAACTGTCCGCCAACTCCGAGGCCATGAGCCAGGGGGCCACCGAGCAGGCTGCCGCTGCCGAAGAGGCATCCAGTTCCATGGAGCAGATGGCGGCCAATATCCGGCAGAATGCGGACAACGCCTCCCAGACCGAGAAGATCGCCCTCAAGAGCGCCATGGACGCCCGGGAAGGCGGCGCGGCCGTTGCCGGCACGGTGAGTGCCATGAAGGAAATCGCCTCCAAGATCTCGATCATCGAAGAGATCGCCCGCCAGACGAACCTGCTGGCCCTGAACGCGGCCATCGAAGCGGCCCGTGCCGGCGAGCACGGCAAAGGGTTCGCCGTGGTAGCGGCCGAAGTCAGAAAGCTTGCCGAGCGGAGCCAGAAGGCGGCGGGCGAGATCAGCGAGTTGTCTGCCTCAAGCGTTCAGGTAGCGGAAGAAGCCGGCGAGATGCTGACGCGGATCGTGCCGGACATCCAGCGGACCGCGGAACTGGTGCAGGAGATCAGCGCCGCGTGCAAAGAGCAGGACACGGGCGCTGAGCAGATCAACAAAGCGATCCAGCAGCTTGACCAGGTGATCCAGCAGAACGCCAGCGCCAGCGAAGAGATGGCCTCCACCAGTGAAGAACTGGCCGGTCAGGCGGAGCATCTCCAGTCGGCAATCGCATTTTTCAAGACCGACGAGCAGGGGCGATCTGCCGGGAATCCCCCGGTTGTGCGAACGGCTGCGGAGGCGAAGAAACCGGCTGTGCTGCGCCTGGGCCACGGCAGCGTAAACGACCGCCGGGCTGAGCCGGCCGTGCTGCGAAAGGCTGCCACCGGCAGGGGCGTTGACCTGAAGATGGACGGCGACTACCTGGACGACCAGTTCGAGAAGTTCTAGCTCCCGATGGAGTCTAACGCAAAAAGCCCGGCCCGGAGATCATCTCCGGGCCGGGCTTTTTGCGTGGGTCATGCCCGGTTACGGACAGGTTCCTAGACGAGGCCGTGGGCCACCATGGCGTCGGCAACCTTGGTAAAGCCGGCGATGTTGGCACCCAGCACGTAGTTGCCCGTGGCGCCGTATTCCTCGGCTGTCTCGTGGCAGAGACGGTGGATGCCTTTCATGATGTTCTCCAGCTTCTTTTCGGTGTCTTCGAAGGACCAGGAATCACGCTGGGCATTCTGTTGCATTTCCAGGGCCGACGTGGCAACGCCGCCGGCATTGGCGGCCTTGCCGGGGCCATAGGCGATTTTGGCGTCGAGGAATATCTTGATCTTCGGGGGTGGTGGGCATGTTGGCGCCCTCGCCCACGGCGATGCAGCCGTTCTTCACCAGGGTCTTGGCGTCCTTGCCGTTGATCTCGTTCTGGGTTGCCGACGGCATGGCCACCTGGCAGGGGATGTCCCAGATGTTGCCGCTCGCGATGTACTTGGCATCCTTGTGATAGGAGGCGTAGTCCTGGATGCGGCGGCGTTCCACTTCCTTCAGTTGCTTGATGAGGTCCAGGTCGAGACCTTTTTCGTGGTAAATGACGCCGTTGGAGTCGGAGCAGGCCACGCACTTGCCGCCGAGCTGGTGAATCTTCTCGATGGTGTAGATGGCCACGTTGCCGGAGCCGGACACGGTGCAGATCTTGCCGTCAAAGGAGTCCTTGCGGACCTTGAGGGCCTGGTTGATGAAGAACGTGGCGCCGTAGCCGGTGGCCTCGGTGCGCACCAGGGAGCCGCCCCACTTGAGCCCCTTGCCGGTCAGCACGCCCGCTTCCCACCGGTTGGTAATCCGCTTGTACTGGCCGAACATGTAGCCAATCTCGCGGCCGCCCACGCCGATGTCGCCGGCGGGAACGTCGGTGTGCTCGCCCAGGTGGCGATAGAGCTCGGTGATGAAGCTCTGGCAGAAACGCATGATCTCATCGTCGGACCTTCCTTTGGGGTCGAAGTCGGAGCCGCCCTTGCCGCCGCCGATGGGCATGCCGGTGAGGGAGTTCTTGAAGATCTGCTCAAAGCCCAGGAACTTGATGATGCCCAGGTAGACCGACGGATGGAAGCGAAGGCCCCCCTTGTAGGGGCCCAAGGCCGAGTTGAACTCCACGCGGAAGCCGCGGTTGATGTGGACCTGGCCCTTGTCGTCCTGCCAGGGCACCCGGAAGATGATCTGGCGCTCGGGTTCGCAGATCCGCTCGATAATTTTGCGCTCCAGGTATTCGGGGTGCTTGGTGACAACAGAGCCGAGGGATTCGAGCACTTCGGCCACTGCCTGATGGAATTCCACTTCGCCCGGATTGCGCTTGAGAACGTCCTGATAGATGCCTTGAAGTTTCTCGTCAACTTGATGCGGTGACATGGTTCCTCCTCTGGTTAAGATGTAGGCAGCCAGCTGTGTGAACAGATTGCGTCCTGTTTTCTGAGTAGATCGTTTGTTTAATGCATATAGCGGACCAAGATTGTGAGTTTAGTGTATTTGTCTGACTAATCAGTTGATATTACGACTAAATTAATGAAGGGGGCATCGTGGCTGCCTGCGGTGAGATGAGTCCGGTGATTATATAATGTACACTGTCGTGTAGATTGCCTGTAAGGCGGGCGCATCCTGATCGAGCGGAACGGTTGTTGCCGGGAGGGGGTCTGGTATCCTTTTCGTGAGACCCGAATGAAGGGAGGATTCACCGTGCTGGTCGAAATGCATTGTCATACCTCTGAATACTCCTCCTGCAGCGGCGTTGCGGCCGTGGACCTGGTGCGCCAGGTGGCGGCGAAGAACCTGCAGGGGATCGTTCTTACGGATCACCATCACCTCTGGGATCCCTCTGAGCTGGCCGATGTCCGGCGCCGGGCTGAGGTTCCCGATCATTTCGTCATCCTCACCGGTCAGGAAGTGACCACGCCGGAACTGGGCGACGTGCTCGTCTACGGTGCGGATGCGACGATCGACCGGGGGACTCCCCTGGCCGAAATCCGGCGGCGCTACCCGGCTGCCGCCCTTGTCTGGGCCCATCCCTACCGCAGGGGGAAGCGTCCCGCGCCTGAGCAGCTCTGCCATCCGCTGCTGGACGGTGTGGAGATCTTCAACTCCAACCACACGGTGCGGGAGAACAGCCAGGGGCTCCAGGACTGGCATCGGGAGCGGTTCACCGCCATCGCGGGCACCGACACCCATGGCGAAAACTACGCAGGGCTCTATCCGACCCAGTTCGACCATGCCGTCAAGACCATCGCCGCCCTGGCAGCCGAGATCAGGCACGGCAGGTGCCGGCCGTTCCTGAAGGAGATTCCCCGCTCGGGCGCCAACAGCCAGGTCATCGAGGTGACCATCGGCACCAAGGGGGCCGATGAGGTGCGCGAGCGGCTCATCATCAAGGAGATCGGAACCCGGCACAAGTGGCGGTCCGCCGAGCGGGCCTTCCGCATTATGGGGGAGATCGTCGGCCACGGCTTCGACGCGGGGAGATTCAGGGTGCCCCGCCCCATCGACGAGGATGATGCCTCCATGACGCTCATCGAACAGGGCTTGCGGGGGAAATCGCTCTTCGACAAGCTCCTGGCCGCCGAACCGGAGGACGGGAGGGAATACCTGTCCCTGGCGGCCGGCTGGCTGGCCCGGCTCCATAACTGCCGTCTCAGGATCACGCCGTCCGATGAGTTTCTGGTCCGGGAAGACGAGCGCCTGGCCCGATACCTGGAGCGGTTCACCGCCATTGAGCACAGGCACACCCGCAAGGTGCGGGAAATCCTCGCAGCAGTGGCGGCAGAGGAGCGGCGGGTGGTGGCGGAGGGGAGTGGGTACATGGTGCAGGGACATGGCGATTTCCATCCGAAAAACGTGTTCGTGGGCCAGGATGTCATGGAGAACCGGTCGACCCTGTTCGTGGCGGCCATAGACTTCGAAAGCTCCTACGTGCTCCCCCGGGCCTTTGACGTGGGGTGTTTCCTGGCCCAGTTCCGCAACCAGTTCTATCGCCATGGGGAGATAGCGAACGCCTATCCCGAGGAGCTGTTCCTGGATGCCTATCTGCGTGATTCCGATCAGGTGGAGCCGGATTTCCTCCGCCAGGTGGAACTGTTCCGCGCCCGGACCAACATGAGCATCGCTGCCTACCTGGTGAAGGTGGGGCTGGGGGACAGCGAGGATCTGTGGCGGGTGATCGTGGAGGCCGAGCGCTCCATCAGCAATCTCTCAGCCGGTCCGGCCGGTTGAACCGCCTGGCCTTTCGCTCGTTTTCCGATATACTGATCCCAACTCACCACACCCAAGGAGGAATATCGTCCATGCTGAACACCGAGATGGCCGCGGCCCTCAACAAACACTTGAATATCGAGCTCTATTCGGCCCAACTGTACCTCTCCATGTCGTCCTATGCCAACTCCATTGGGCTCAAGGGGGCCGCCACCTGGTTCATGGTCCAGTACCAGGAGGAGATGCTTCATTTCATGAAGTTCTATCAGTACATCAACAGCCAGGGCGAGCACGTGACGCTCGGTCCCATAGACGCACCGCCGGCCGAGTTCGCCTCCCTGCTGCAGATGTTCGAAAAGACCCTCGAACACGAGATGTTCATCACCCGGTGCATCAACGACCTGACCGAGCTGGCGGTCCGGCAGAAGGATCACGCCACCCAGATTTTCCTCCAGTGGTTCGTGACCGAGCAGATCGAAGAGGAGGAAAACGACCGGGAGATCATCGGCAAGCTGAAGTTGGTGGGAGACAACGGCTACGGGCTGCTGATGATCGACAACGAACTGGGTGCGCGGGTGTTCACCGCTCCCCCTGCCGACGGCCAGGTGCCCTGAGGCCTCGTTGTCCGGCATGCGAGATCGGCCGCGGGGAGGCGGTTTTTCCCGCCTTCTCCGCGGTCCGTGTGTGAAAGGATGGCGTGATGAAAATACGCTTCTGCGAGCACAACAAGGGAAAGAACAAGGTGGCCAAGCGGCTGCATGAACAGTTCCCCAAGCTCGACGTGAAGATCAGGGACTGCATCGGCAAGTGCGGCCCCTGCCACAAGACCCCCTTTGCCCTTGTGAACGGAAAAACGGTCTGTGGTATTGACTCCGAAGACCTGTATGGAAAGATCGTGAAGGAAATGGGCAAATAACCAAATAGTGCCACGCCTCATCTCTCTCCGAATTCCCTGTCTTTTCCCTGGCTGATTCCGGCGACTATTCCAAAAGTTACGAATAATCAAGATGTTGGCTTTGTGTATACGTAATCATGAAAATAACTTATGTAGCATATAATTGAATATTGGCGTTATTCTGTCAGGCACAGGATCTGTCATATGGCGAAAATGTATGACGGATGCAGGCAGCCGGTCCATGGAGCCACCAGGTCCGGGGTTTGGTTGCCGACAGTTATTTCCGGCAGGATGACGCATGGCGATCCCAAGGTTTCCTCTGTTCAGATGGCCCAAGCGCAGGCTGTTCACCCTTGCAGCCCTGCTCGTGGTGGCACTTGCGGCCGCCACGTCGGTGCGGGTCCGCTATTACGGACACTGGCAGGGTATTTACATCCTCAAGGGGACGGACGGCCGCTTGCTGGTGAAGGACGACCTGATGCTCGGCGACGAGAACGGCCTTCTCTTCGCCCTGCCGGCCGAGCCCGTGTTCCGTTTTCTCAATGGCGATGTGAGCCACGCCACGGGCGGGCCGCGTCTCGAATACGAGTGGTTCCGCCGTGACGGGAGCGGATTCGTCCGTAGTTTTGCCGCCGACGGCACGGAGTTTCTCACGTGTCTCAGCAGGTATCTGGATAGCGGAGGGGAGGAAACCCAGGGGCTGTTCGTGGGGGGTGGGCTGCCCTTTGATCTGGAAAAGGACCGCCGGGTGAGCATGAACGAAACCGGAATGGCCTTTTTCGACGGCAAATCCTGGCATCACATCTGGTGCAACGTTAACGAGGCCATTTCGCCCTGGAGCAATCCGGCCGCGGTGATGCCCCCTTCGGCCTTGAAATACCGGGGGAGCCGCATCCTCGAATCTACGCCCCAGCGGCTCGTTCTCAGCAGCAGCCACTGGTTCGAACTGGATGGCGTGCCGGTATCCATGGACCGCTTCATGGTCTTCAGGCCCGGTACCCGCTACGTGACCCTCGTGATCCGGATGACCAACATCGGCAAGCAGCCCACGGGCTACTACTATGTCTACGGCGACGAGCCGTGGGTGGGGAACTATGGCTCGGCCGAGGGCAACGTGGGTTGGGTTGTCGACGGCCTCGTTCCCTATGAAGGGACCATTGATCCGGAACGCTACGGCTGGACGGGCTACGTGGACCACGGCAACGAAGCGGCCGGCGAAACCCATGACCGCAGCGGTCTGGCCAACTTCATCGAGTGGAAGGGCCCCCTCGTGCCGGATACGGTCTATTTTTCCAACAGAATCGGCTCATTCTCTGACAGCTCCGCCCGAATCCCCCTGTCCCACCCCCAGGACCGGGTCATTTTCCTCCAGTGGGCCCCCGCCTCATGGCGCCGGGGCAATCGGACACCATCGTTCTTTCCATCGGCATGGCGGACCGGGAGCCGAACACCGGCTTCCCGCTCAAGCCGGACACCTCATTCGATCTTGCCTCATTCGGGCAGTTCCTGGCATCCCAGGCTTCTGACACGCCTCCGTACCCTTTACACATCCTGTCTGACATCTCCCACCACTCCTGAACGGTCCGCACGAACCGGCAATCGATCAAGTCCGTGAGGCGCCAGGCGAGGTGCACCCGGAGATTGCACGGAAAAGCGGTCCCTGACGGTCCGTATGGACTTCCACCCGCAGCAGGGGATGCCCTCGAAGGCGATGCCGCCGCCGCCCACCACCAGGAGGCCGGGAGGCGCGGCTGGTCATCGGGCGGAAAAGCGGCTCCGGGCAAGGGGGGATGCCGCTGTCATGACGACACCGTGGTCCGGGTTGGCGGCGGCGTGCAGGAGGCTGCGGAATATCGTTTCCGCCTCCTCCGGCCTGCCGAGGGCCGCGGCGATTTCAGGGGCGGTGAGGGGTGCTCCCTCCCGCCGCAGGAAGGCAATGGCCTCACCTTTGAGGGCCAGGACGCTGCCTGCCGCCTTTTTACCCGCCTCCACGCCGGGCTGGTGGTAGGCATTGATGTTGACCAGGGAGGCATAGAGCCCCACGGCCCGCTCGAAGAGGGCCACCAGGACACCCACGGTGCGGGGGGTCACGGCAGGGATGGTGATGGTGAGTGACTCGCGCCCCTTTTCGCTCAGGGCGGTGCGGGTCCCCTGGAGAAAGCCGGACAGGTAGTCGCCGCTGGTGAAGCCTGGCTCAACCGCCAGGGAGACCCCCTCACGGTCCTTCAAGACCTCGATGAAGGCGACGAAGAAGTTGTTGGTCCCCTCACGCAACTGCTGTACATAGGCGTGCTGATCCGTGGAGCCCTTGTTGCCGTAGACCGTGAGCCCCTGGTTCACCACGGCGCCGGCCAGGTCCAGCTCCTTGCCGATGGACTCCATGATGAGCTGCTGGAGGTAGCGGGAGAACAGGAGCAGGCGGTCCTTGTAGGGGAGCACCACCATGTCGCGGGAGCCGCTGCCGCCGGTGGCGTGATGCCACATGAGGGCCAGGAGGGCTGCCGGGTTGCGGAGGGTCTCGCGCCGGCGGGTCAGGATGTCGCAGACCCGGGCGCCGTCGAGGAAGTCCCCGATGGGGATTCCCTGGAGCGCAGCCGGCAGGAGCCCCACGGCCGAGGTTTCCGAGGTACGGCCGCCGACCCAGTCCCACATGGGGAAGCGGTAGAGCCAGCCGCCGGCCTCGGCGGTCCGGTCCAGCTCGCTGCCGGCGCCGGTGACCGCCACGGCATGACGGGAAAAGTCGAGCCCGGCGCGCCGGTAGGCCGCCTCCGCCTCAAGCATGCCGTTCCTCGTTTCCTTGGTGCCGCCGCTCTTGGAGATGACGATGGCAAGGGTTTCCGCCAGCCCATCCCCCCCGAGGGTCTCAAGCACCCGGTCCATGCCGTCCGGGTCGGTGTTGTCGAAGAAAAAGGGCCGCATCCGGTCGTTGGGGCCGCCCAGGGCATCGGCCACGAACTGGGGGCCCAGGGCCGAGCCGCCGATGCCGATCACCAGGACGTTGCGGAAGGGGCGGCCTCCCGGTGCCGTGACCGCTCCGGCATGGACGTCGGCGGCAAAGGCGGTTACACGCTTCACGGTCTCACGGATCGCGGCGGCGATGGCAGGGTCGGGGGCCAGTTCGGGACTTCTGAGCCAGTAGTGCCCCACCATCCGGTTTTCGTCCGGATTCGCAATCTCACCCGCCTCCAGTCGTTCCATGGCGTCGAAGGCGCGCTGCATGGCCGGTTCCAAGGAAGCGAGGAAATCGTCGGTAAAGGCCATTCTGCTGACATCAAGAATGAGTCCCGTGTCCGCATCGGAAAGAAGATAGGTCTGGTAGCGCTGCCACAGCTCATGGGCGTTCATTGGACTCCTCCTCCGGTCGTTATGGTGTTCCGGGCCCCTCCGGGGCTCCGATGGTGCCGCCTCAGGTGAAGCCGGAGCCGGCGGTGCAGGCATAGCAGTAATCGTCGGTGGGGATCAGGGTTCCCTCCGGGGGCAAGCCGGTCATGCCGGCCACGTGACGACGCTCTCCCCCCAGCCCCCGGCCGGCGGCAAGGTTGAAGTCGCAGTCGTAGAGATGGCCGTCCCAGGCCACCGAGACCAGTGAGCGGCACATGAGGCCCGGCACCGTGGCCGGGTTGAAGCTCCCGGCCAGCCGCTGCAGGTACCCCTCCAGGTTGCCCGACTCCTCCAGCCAGCGGCGGAAGCGCCCCAGGGGGACGTTGGCAAAGGTGTAGAGGTGGGAGAAGGCCACCCCGTACTTGCGTTCCAGGTCCCGGCGGAACTTCCGCTCCGCCTCGCACTGGGACGGGGGAAGGAACGCGCCCGTGGGATTTGCCACCAGGTCCAGTTCCAGGCCGCTCCCATCGCGGCCGTAGCCGAGATCGTTCAGGAGCTTCAGGGCCGCGATGCTCTTCTCCATGATGCCATGGCCCCGCTGGGCCTCGGCCTGACCGGTATTGGCCGACGGGAACGATGCCACGACGGCCGCGCCAGCCGACCTGAGCAGTTCGGGCAGGTGCGCCGCGCCGGGGGTCAGGAGCGCCGAGAGGTTCGTCCGGACGATGAGCCGGGGCGTCAGCGGCGCCAGCCCGGTCACCAGGCGGTCGATGCCGGGGACGAGCTCCGGAGCGCCGCCGGTGATGTCGATGACCTGAAACCGGCAGCGGGAGGCGTAGGCGATGACCTCCTCCATGGTCTCCCGCGCCATGACCTCGGTCCGGGAGGGTCCCGCCTCCAGGTGGCAGTGGCGGCAGGCCAAGTCGCAGAGGGAACCCACATTCACCTGGAGAGTGGTGGTCCGGTCCCGGCGGAGCTCCAGCCCGCACCGTTCCAGGGCGTGGGAGAACGCCTCGATGCAGGGGGAGGAGGATGGCGCGAGGGATTCCGTCATGGTCCGTTGCGCTACAGCGACAGCTTCTCGGCGATCTTGCGCATCTGGACCCCGTGGACCAGGGCCGCGCCGCCCCTGATGGCGTTGGCCACGTGGACCGCCTCGGTCATCTCCCCCAGGTTCGACCCTTTCTCCAGGCAGGCCCGGGTATAGGCGTCGATGCAGTAGGGGCATTGGACCGCGTGGGCCACGGCCAGGGCGATGAGGGTCTTTTCCCGCTCGGTCAGCTCTCCCTCGGCGAACACGGCGCCGTAGTAATCGAAGAACTTCTTGGCCAGGTCAGGCGCATCCTTGCCGATGTCGCCGAATTTCGCCAGATCGTCGGGAACATAGTACGAGTCCATCAGGTTCTCCTTTGAGCGGTAATGTTCTTGTACAGGGCCGGCACCAGGGAAAAGAGTCCCAGCAGGGCGAAAGAGCCGATCACCCGCGGCGAGGCGATGTCAGCGGGGCTCGCGATGGCGGCGAGACTGGCGCCGGCATTGACGTAGACGAAGCCGCCCGGGATGATTCCCACGAAGGTCCCGAGCACGAAGGTGCGCAGGGGGAGCCGCGTCAGGCCCGCCCCCAGATTGATCAGGAAGAAGGGGAACAGGGGGACGAGCCGCAGAAAGAGCAGATAGTTGAGCCCGGCCTTTTCAAGTTCGCGGTTGATCCCCTCCAGCCTGGGGCCGAAGCGCCGCTGGACCGCATCGTGGAAGAGGTAACGGGTGAGCAGGAAGGCCAGCGTCGCCCCGATGGTGGCGCCGGTCACTGCCCAGGCGGTCCCTGCCGCGGCCCCGAACAGGGCGCCGGCGGCAAGGGAAAGGATCGTGGCCCCCGGCAGCGACAGGGCGGTCTGAATGACATAGACCGCCAGGAACATGGCAACCGTCAGGATCCGGTGTTCGTCGTAAAAGGCCAGCAGGGCCCCATGGTTGGCCTTGAGCGAGGCAAAGGTCAGCAGCCGCCCCAGGTCCAGGATGAAGAACAGGGCCACCAGCGCGGCAAAGAGGGAAATGACGGTAATTCGTTGTGCGTTCATGAACGAAGGTTATATACCAGTCACGGGTGCTGATGCAATCAGGTATAGGGATATATTCATATTTTCCATGCGTCACCCGCAGTCGATTGGTTCGCGACACATGCGAGAGCTCCTGCTGGGTTCCCGGTCCCCGTGGCCGCTGCCTGCTCCGACAACCGCCAGGTCATGGCGTGAAGCCGGCAACGGTATGATCCGGCCCGGGCGGGCGCAGCGGTTCGCCAAGGATCGGGCCGTGTGGGGAAGCGGGATTGTCGGACACGGTGTTCCTCCGCGGATCCGGCGGGGAAGGGGGAGTCCCAGGGGTATCGAGGCGATAGCCCGTTGTTGAGAAACGCTGCAAGGAGGGCATGATACCCGGCGCGCGGAGCAGTACAGCCGAGGCATGCCAGATGGCCAGGCAAGGGTGCGAGCGCCGCGCAACGCAGCAGATGGCTCCCACAGCAGTTTTTCAAGGGTCTGATAGAGAGTGTACTTGGATGATGGCGGTGATGCAACGGACGTGGGAGCGGGCGGGTCAGGAGGTCCCTTTTCTGAGCTTGTAGAAGGCGCCCGCCGTGTCAAGGGCGATGGCCGAGTGGTTCGCCAGGGTTGTGAGGAATTCGATTTCCGCATCGGTGAAGGCTCTGCCGTCGGCCCTGCCGGAAAGGGTTACCACGCCCGCCACCCGGCCCTTGAACTGGAGGGGCACCGTGATGATGCCGGGAGTGGTGAAGAGCTCGCCGTTGGGGTCTTCCTCCAGCATCCGGTGGGTGAGGGGGGGCGGCACCTCCCCGTCGATGCACAGGGGCTTGTTGTTGGCGGCAACGAGCCCGGCTATTCCCTGGTCGTGGCGGAGCCTGAATCCATGGGCAAGGGTGCGGCTCACGCCCACGCTGACCTTCATGGAGAAGGAGCTCCCGTCCCGGTCCAGGAGCAGAAGGTATCCCTTTTTCGCCGTTACTTCCTCCACGGCCCCCTCCACCAGCCGTTTCAGGATCTCGCCGGCATCCAGGGAGGCCGAGATGGCCGTGCAGAGACGATTGGCGGATTTCATCAGGTGAAGCGCGTCGTGGAGCTCCCGGTTCTTCTTCTTCATGTCCTCCATGAGCCGCCGGTTCTCACGGGTGAGGGACTGTTTCTCGACGGCGCGTCCCACGATGTTGGTCAGGATGGCGGGGTCGTCCACGGGCTTGATGATGAAATCGTAGGCCCCCAGGCGGAGGGCCTTGATGGCGGTGAAGCTGGAGGCGTTGCTCGTGACGATCACCACTTCCAGGTCTGGATAGGAGTCTTTCAGGAGTTTGAGGAGATTGAGACCGCTCATCCCCGGCAGGTTGATGTCGGTCACCAGAATGTCGAAGGGGGCGGCATTGACCTCGTGGATAGCTTCTTCGCCGGAGGCGACCGAAGTGACGGTATGGCCGCCTTTTTCGAGGGTTGAGGCGATGAACGCGCGGGAAGGGGCCGATTCGTCCACGACCAGGACTCGGATTTCGATGGCGTGGCCCATTTGTACACCTCCCCATCCCGTCTGTATCTGGAATTTTGGATGGTAGTTCAGGATGATACAAAAATCAATCAGAAAGGAATCGGAAATCGACAGGGTTACGCTCTCCGGAAGACTGGCGGAGAGAAATGCTTTGACAAAAAAGGCGTAATTACCTAGTATTGGCGAAAATTTACCCGAGGTTGCCTGATGCACGCTGCCCTTTCCCTGGTCGGGGACGACCTGAAAAACGTCGAATCACAGTTCAGAAAGGACCTGGAATCAGATGTCTATCTGATCCGCAAGGTGGGAGAGTACGTCCTTGCCAGCGGCGGCAAGAGAATACGTCCCATGCTGCTGCTCCTTTCGGCAAAGCTGTGCGGCTACCAGGGCGATCGCCACGTCCCCCTTGCCAGCGTCATCGAATTCATCCACACCGCGACCCTGCTCCATGACGACGTGGTGGACAACGCCACGCTACGCCGGGGCAACGCCTCCGCCAACGAGGTCTGGGGCAACGAGGCCTCGGTGCTGGTGGGCGATTTCCTTTTTTCCAAATCCTTTTCCCTCATGGTGGAGGCCGGGGACCTGCGGGTGCTCAAGGTCATTTCAGGCGCCACTACCATCATCGCCGAGGGGGAGGTCCTGCAACTCCTCTGCACCAGCGATCTGGAGATGACCCAGGAGCGTTACATCGAGGTGGTCAAGAGCAAGACCGCCGTGCTCCTTTCGGCCGCCTGCGAGGCCGGCGCCATCCTGGGCGCGTCGTCGGCCGAGCAGCAGGAGGCCCTGCGCGACTTCGGCATGGACCTGGGCATTGCCTTCCAGCTCATGGACGACACCCTCGACTACACTGCCAGCGAAGAGCAGTTCGGCAAGGAGATCGGCCACGACCTCGAGGAGGGGAAAATCACGCTCCCTCTCATCCACACCCTCATGAAGTGCTCCGACGAGGAGCGCGAAACCATTGCCGCCGTCGTGGAAAAGGACGTCCTGGAACCGGGGGATTTCGAAGCGGTGTTCACCCTCGTCCACAAGTATGGCGGCATCGAGTACACCGTCTCCGTTGCCAACGAATACATTGCCCGCTGCAAGGCCCACCTTGGCGCATTCGTCGATTCACCGGAAAAAGTCGCACTGATCGAACTTGCCGATTATGTGGTGAATCGTAAGCGCTAAATAACCGTACGCTTTGGTCAAATAACGCTCCGTTCCGATTTGCCGTCTTTTTTTGCCAGTCATTTCCGTTGTTCACGGGTTGGCCCGCATATTGCTCACTCCCCGGTATGTAATCAGTGCACGGCGCCCTTTTCGGCGCGGGGAGATGTGCGATGGAAGACGTCACTCTTGTTATGCAATCGGAAGTGAAGATCAACGGCATCACCTACGCGATTCTCGTCTACCGGCGCGAGGACGGTCATTGCTTCGCCGTGACCCATCTGAAGAACGGCGACATCATCATCAACGACGGGGAGACCCAAGAAGAGGCCCTTGCCCGGCAGGAAGGGGTCCTTCCCCTCGCCGTCGGCTCCCGGGTCATTCTGGATGAATTCCGCCGCTCAAACGGACTGCTGCTCAAGTTTTCCCATTAGCTTTCCCATTAGCGGCCCCGTTGCCGCGGAACGTGCGCCCCTGCCAGGGCGCTTGGTTCACGGGCCCGGGTCCGTCTATTCATGTAGTTTTACCCTTTTGTCCTTGCATTATCTCCGGCCATGAACTACATAGTTTCCATCCCGTATGCAGGATGGGAAACTCTTTTGCTTTTCACGGGAATGCCATGCGACTGCCCGGTTCGGCGCGGATTCCATTGCTGGCGGTGTTCATCGTCGGGATCAGCCTGTTCCACTATCTGACACCCCTTCACCTGCCCGCTCTCCATGATCTGTTCCAGAGGCTCTACTACATCCCGATCATCCTGGCCGCATTCTGGTTCGGGCTCAGGGGGGGGCTCGGCACGGCAGTCGCCGTCAGCATCCTCTACGTGCCCCACGTCCTGTTCCAGTGGGGGGCGCGGCCGTCGCTGGAGTTGGAGAAGTTTCTAGAGATTCTCCTCTACAACGTGGTGGGAGGCATCACCGGCTACCTGAGCCAGAAGGAAGAGGAGCGGAGGAACGAGTTGGAGCGCGCTGCCCGGCGCCTGGAGGATTCCTACCGCACCCTCAGGGGGCAGGCCGACCTCATCATCGGCATCGAGGAGCAGTTGCGCCGGGCCGAACGCCTGTCGGCACTGGGGGAGATGTCGGCCATGCTGGCCCACGAGATCCGCAACCCGCTGGGCTCCATTCGGGGCACGGCGGAGATCCTGCGCGACGACTTCAGCCCCGGCGACCGCAAGTTCGAGTTCCTGGAGATTCTCATCAAGGAAACCGACCGGCTCAACCGGGTGGTCGAGGATTTCCTGCGCCTGGCGCGTCCGCTGGATGGGGAGAAGAAGCGGTGCGACCTGGCGGCCGAGTTGCGTGAGCTCGTGGCGCTCCAGGAGAGCGAGGCGAACGCCCGAAGGGTGGGGCTCAGTCTGGAGGCGGGAGATGCGCCGCCGGTGGCCGGTGACCGGGAACGGCTGCGCCAGGCCTTACTCAACCTGATCCTCAATGCGCTCCAGGCAACCGGCGAGGGCGGGCGCGTGGCCGTTCGCCTGGCAATGCGCGGAGCCAGCGGCGACACGCCCGCCGGAGTGGAGATCACGGTGTCGGACACGGGGCGTGGGATCGATCCGGCTCAGCGGGAAAGGATCTTTACCCCGTTTTTCACCACCAAGGAGGGAGGAACCGGCCTGGGGCTCGTCATTACCCAGCGGATCGTGGAGGCCCACGGCGGCACCATCGGCCTGGAGAGCGAGCCCGGCAGGGGAACCACTTTCAGGGTGTGGCTGCCGGTGTGATCGGGGAGGCAGGGGGGAGTGATGGCTGAAGAGCGGCAACCGGCCCGGGTGCTGATCGTCGACGACGACGTATCGCTGCGCCGGGTACTCGAATACAACCTCCAGGAGGAGGGGTACGACGTGATCACGGCGGGCAGCGGCGAGGAGGGCCTGCGCCTGTTCGACGAGCGTTCGCCGGCCCTGGTGGTCACTGACCTGAAAATGCCTGGCATGGGAGGATTCCAGCTCCTGCAGGAAATCAAGGGGCGTTCGCCCGACACGGCGGTCATCGTGATCACCGCCTTCGGTGCCGTGGAGACGGCGGTCGACGCCATGAAAGCAGGGGCCTACGATTACATTACCAAGCCATTCAACCGCGATGCCCTGAAGCTGACGGTGAAAAAGGCCCTGGAGATGCTCGGGCTTTCCCGGGAAAACCGGCGCCTGCGGGAGGCCCTCACGGAGCGGGAGGACTACCGGAACATCGTGGGCATCTCCCGCCGGATGGAGGAGGTCTTCCGGATCGTTGACCGGGTGGCCGACACGGACGCCACGGTCCTCATCACCGGCGAGTCAGGCACCGGCAAGGAACTGGTGGCCCGGGCCGTGCACACCCGCAGCTCCCGGATAGCAGCCCCCTTCGTGGCGGTCAACTGCGCGGCCATCCCCCGCGATCTGCTGGAGAGCGAGCTGTTCGGCCACGTGAAGGGCTCCTTCACCGGGGCCGTGCGCGACAAGCCGGGGAAATTCCAGCAGGCCGAGGGAGGGACCCTTTTTCTCGACGAAGTGGGCGAGTTGCCCGTGGAACTCCAGTCGAAACTCCTGCGGGCGCTCCAGGAAAAGGAGGTCCAGCAGGTGGGGGGCACCGAGGTCCGGAAGCTGGATGTCCGGGTGGTGGCCGCCACCAACGCCGATCTGGAGCAGGCCATCGAGGAGGGACGCTTCCGCGAGGACCTCTACTACCGGCTTTCGGTCATCCCGATCCACCTTCCTCCGCTGCGGGAACGGAAGGAGGACATCCCCCTGCTGGTGCGTCACTTTGCCGCGCGGCACGGCGGCGATCGGGTGACCTTCGCCCCGGAGACCCTGGAGCTCATGACCGCCTACGGTTGGCCGGGCAACGTCCGGGAGCTGGAAAACACCGTGGAGCGGCTTCTCATCATGCGCGGCAGCGACACCATCACTCCGGCGGACCTCTCCGACAAGCTACGCAGCCGCCGCGCACAGCCCATGGAATGTCCCGTTATCAGCCTTCCCGACGGGGGATACTCCCTGGAGCAACTGGAGCGGGAAATCGTGGTTGAAGCCCTTGAACGGAACAACTGGAACCAGAGCTCGGCGGCGCGTTTTCTTCGCATCCCGCGCCATACGCTCATCTACAGGATGGAGAAGTATCAGATCACTGCACCGGAGAGAAAAAAATGAGAAAGATTGTCCGCCTTCTGCCGCTGTTGATCCTGCTGGCGCTCCTGGGCTGCTCCAAGCAGCAGAAGCCCGCCGTGGAGGGAAATCCCGCCCCCGACTTCACCCTCAACACCCTCAAGGGGGAGGTGGTGAAGCTGTCCGACCTGAAGGGACAAGTGGTTCTCGTCAACTTCTGGGCCACCTGGTGCCCCCCCTGCCGGGAGGAAATTCCCTCCATGATGCGGCTTGAGACGGCCATGGCCGGCAAGCCGTTCAAGATGCTCTGCATCTCCATCGATGACGGCGGGCAGGTGGCGGTGGAGGATTTCTTCCGCAAGACCGGCTTTAATCTGCCCACGCTGATGGACACCGACAAGCAAGCCAGTAAACTCTACGGCGTCACTGGCGTGCCGGAGACGTTTGTAGTGGATAAAAATGGGGTTATACTCAAGAAGGTCGTGGGGGGAGTAGAGTGGGACCACCCCGACGTGATCGCTTATCTCAACGGCGCCCTGGCCAAGTAGGGCACCCCGCCAAGTCGAGGTATTCATGGAATCAACCAACATAACCTTTGTGGGCGCCTTCGTGGCGGGGCTTCTTTCCTTCCTCTCCCCCTGCGTGCTGCCGCTCATCCCGTCCTTCATAACCTACATCACCGGCCTCTCCTTCGCCGACATCCAGGCCGAGCACCCGACCCATGAGGTGCGGCAGCAGACCATTGCCCACTCGCTCCTCTTCATCGCCGGATTCACCTTCGTCTTCGTGCTTCTCGGCGCCTCGGCGACCTTTATCGGCGGATTCCTCCACGAGCACATGGACGTGATCCGCAAGGTGGGTGGCGCGCTGATCGTGATCTTCGGCATCCACGTGTCGGGCCTCGTGCCCATCCATCTCCTGCTGGGGGAAAAACGGCTCCACGTCCACCGCAAGCCGGCCGGGTACCTGGGGAGCTTCCTGGTGGGGCTCGCCTTTGCCGCCGGCTGGACCCCCTGCATCGGACCGATCCTGGCTTCCATCCTCATGGTGGCCGCCACCGAAGAGACCGTGACCAAGGGGATCCTTCTCCTGTTCACCTATTCCATGGGGCTGGCCATTCCGTTCTTCCTGTCGTCCCTGGCCATGCACCAGTTCCTGACCTTCTTCAACCGCTTCAAGAAGCATATCCGCATCCTGGAGATCGTCACCGGCCTCTTCCTGGTCATCGTCGGCGTGATGATCTTCACCAACTACCTGAGCGTCCTTTCCCGCTACACCATGAAGTGGTTCGGGGGGATGTAGGGTGGCCGGAGCCTCCGTCTCGATCCAACTGGCGGTGGCCGACCTGGACGCCACCGAGGCCTTTTACGTGGGGATCCTTGAGCTGGACGTGAACCGCGCCCTTACCGCCCGCGGCGCGCCCGAGCATCTGGAGCTGCACAGCGGTGCCTGGGAGATCATCTTCGTGGAGGAGGATGCCGTGGTCCAGGCCCACCCCTTTCTGGGCGAGCGCCTGGAGGAGTACCCCAAGGGGGTGGGGATGACGATCCATGTGCAGGTGCAGGGGATCGAGGATATCTTCGACGCGGTGGTGGAGGAGGGGCTCGACGTGGTCTATCCCCTGGAGGAAAAGCCCTACGGCGTCAAGCAGTTCTGGTGCTTCGACCCGGACGGCTACCTGCTGGTGGTGGAGGAGCCGCACCGGCAGCGCCGGAACGGCAGTGTGCGGAAAAGCGAAGGGGCGTGATCGCTCACGCCCCTTTGTCGTCCTTCTTTTCGTTCTTCCCGCCGGGAGAACAGGTGTCCGCCATTCAGGTCGGTACCCCGAGCCGGGGCAGGATGAATTTGTTGAGTACGATCCAGAACGCCAAAAACCCAAGCATATACAGTAGTTCTTGCATCGTCGCACCTCCCTGAACAATTCTATCAGATAGTCGGATTATTGAATAGAGGTTTTTACGACGGCCGTTTTTTACCGGACCTGCCCGCCGGTCCGGGCTTCCCGCGGCGGGGAGCGGGACGGGTGGCCTGTTTCTGGGGGCGTGCCACGCTCACGGTGATCACCCTGTTCCTGAGCAGGGCGCCGTCAAGGGTCTCGATCGCCTCTTTTGCCTCCTCCTCGGTGAGCATCCTCACGTAGCCGCACCCCTTGGACCGACCCGTTTCGGGATCGGTGATGATGTGGACCGACGTCACCGTTCCGGCCACCGAAAACAGCCGCCGCAGATCGTCCTCCGTTGCTTCGTACGACATATGCCCCACATAGAGCTCTTTAGCCATGGTCAACCCTTTCGTGTGTCATTGGAGTGCCTGATCCTGCATGGCCGCTCCACCGGCTGAAGCTGCCACCCCGCAATAGTTTTTCAACAGTCTTGCAGGTGGAAGTCAGGGGGTGGAAGGTTATTAACACATACTCTCCCCGGGCACAAGGTTTCCTTCTCCAGCCGCGAATGGAAGGGGGGCGGGGTGGTGTCGGCGAATCAAGGGGGGCGTGATTGCCGGTCGCAAGTATCCCCTTGCGGGCCGCGCATGGTGATGGCAGTATGTCTGTTCAATCGATGCCCACACGGCGTCATGATGAATTCATTCCGGAGCGGGAACGCCACTCCGCTCCCCGCAGCAGTTGTGAAGGACTCCCCCATGCCCGTGATGAAGAGGTCTGAAGACGGTTCGCTCCTGATCCCCGCCGATCTGCTGGGGCCCCTCGGACTTGCGCCCGGCGACCGGGTGGCGGTGGAGGCGGACGCAGAGGGGCGCCTGGTGCTGACCCGGTCGGCGGCCCGGGAGCCGTCGGCTGAGGGGAGCCTCCGGCAGGCCATTGCGCGCAAGAACCTTGAGACCCCCATGCAGTTCATCAAGGGGGTGGGGCCGAAGATGGCCGAGATCCTGGCGCGGAAGGGGATCGTCACCGTGGAGGATGCCCTCTACCTGCTCCCGAACCGCTACGAGGACCGCCGCCAGGTGGTGCCCATGAACCGGCTCCGCCCCGGTGAGACCTGCGTGTTCACGGGGGAAGTGGTATCGGCCGACGTGGTGACCACCAAGGGGGGGCGCCGCTTCTTCGAGGTGATGGCGCGGGATGCGAGCGGTGTCATGTCCTTCAAGTGGTTCAACTACCATGCGGCGTTCATGCGCAAGGCCTGGCAGCCGGGCCGGCGGGGAATCTTCACCGGCCAGGTGACCCAGTACGGTCTCCAGCGGGAGGTACATCATCCGGACGTTGACTGGCTGGCCGAGGGGGAGGCGGTGGAGGCGGCCATGGCGCGGGACCCGGTGGGATTCGGCCGGCTGGTGCCGGTCTATCCGCTCACCGAGGGGCTGAACCAGAAGGCGCTGCGCAAGGTCATGAAGGAGGTCGTGGACCGCTTCGCCCCCTGCGTGGAGAGCGCCCTGCCGGCCCGGGTGATCCGTGAGCGGGCGCTGCTGCCCCTGGCCGAGGCCCTGGGAGCGGTCCACTTTCCGGCTGCCGACGCCGACCCCCGTGCCCTGGAGGAGGGGCGGGACCCGGCCCACCGGACCCTGATTTTCGACGAATTCTTCTTCCTGGAACTGGGCCTGGCGCTCAAGCGGCGGGGGGTGACCCTGGAGCAGGGAATCGCGTTTTCCGTGAACCACACGTACACCAAGCCGCTCCTGAAGCTGCTTCCCTTTGCCCTGACCGAGGCCCAGCGCCGGGTCCTGGCCGAGATCAAGGCCGACATGATGGCGCCCCACCCCATGCACCGGCTGGTGCAGGGGGACGTGGGCTGCGGCAAGACCCTGGTGGCGCTCCTGGCTGCGCTGGTGGCGGTGGAGAACGGCTGCCAGGTGGCCATCATGGCTCCCACCGAGATCCTGGCCGAGCAGCACTACCTGAACATCCACCGCTGGTGCGAGCAGTTGGGGGTGACCGTGGCGCTCCTCACGTCGTCCCTGAAGGGGAAGGCCCGGGCCGGGGCGCTGGAGCGGGTGGCGCGGGGCGAAGCGCAGATCGTGATCGGTACCCACGCGGTGATCCAGGACAAGGTGGAGTTCCACCGGCTGGGGCTCGGCATCGTGGACGAGCAGCACCGTTTCGGCGTGCTCCAGCGGGGGCTCCTGCGCAAGAAGGGGGAAAATCCGGACATCCTGGTGATGACCGCCACCCCGATCCCGCGCACCCTGGCCATGACCGTGTTCGGCGACCTGTCCCTGTCGGTCATCGACGAGCTCCCGCCGGGCCGCACCCCGGTGGAGACGAAGATTTGCACCGATTCCCGCCGCCGGCAGGTCTACGGCATCATCCGCGACGAAGTGGGGTCCGGGCATCAGGCCTACGTCATCTACCCCCTGGTGGAGGAGTCGGAGAAGAGCGAACTCAAGGCGGCCACCCAGATGGCCGAACACCTGGCCAATGACGTGTTCCCGGATCTGCGCCTCGGCGTTCTCCACGGCCGGATGAAGCCCGAGGAGAAGGAGGCGGTGATGCGTTCCTTCAAGGAACGGGAGATCGACATCCTGGTTTCCACCACGGTCATCGAGGTGGGGATCGACGTGCCCAATGCCACGGTGATGGTGATCGAGCACGCGGAGCGGTTCGGCCTTTCCCAGCTCCACCAGTTGCGGGGGAGGGTGGGGCGCGGCAGCGCTACGTCCCGCTGCATCCTCATGGCGTCGGACCGGTTGTCCGATGACGGGGTCAAGCGGCTGCGGGTGATGGAATCAACCACCGACGGCTTCAGGATCGCCGAGGCTGATCTGGAGATCAGGGGGCCGGGCGATTTCCTCGGCACCCGCCAGGCGGGCATCCCTGACTTCCGCGTGGCCAACATCCTGCGGGACGGCCGCATCCTGGAAGAGGCCCGGGCCGAGGCCTTTGATCTGGCGGAGCGGGACCCTGAGCTGCGGGCCCCCGGCCACGAGCCGCTCCGGGAGGAGCTGGCGCGGCGCTGGGGCGGCCGGCTGGAACTGGCCGGGGTGGCCTGAGGAGTGAGAGCATGACTGACCACTTGTCGTTTTCCGCGTTTCTGGCGGAGGCCCCCGTGATCCTCGGCGAAGGGGCGGTCATCGAGCGCCTGCGCCGGGCCGGAGTGGACCTGGACCCCTGGCTGGTGAATTCGGCCCTCGTGTACGACCCCGCCGGCCGCTCCGCCTTGGCAACCATCTGTCGCGAGTACCTGGACATCGGGGCGCGTCACGATCTGCCGCTGCTCCTGTCCACCCCCACCTGGCGGGCCAGCCGGGAGCGGATCGAGGCGGCCGGACTGGCCGGCAGGGACGTGAACGGCGACAATTTCCGGTTTCTGGACGAGCTTCGGCGGAGCTACGGCGCCTACGGCCGGAAGGTCCTCATCTGCGGCCTCATGAGCTGCCGGGGAGATGCCTACCGGCCGGCCGAGGCCCTGTCGGAGGATGAAGCCCGCGAGTTTCACTCCTGGCAGGCCGATGCCCTGGCCGCCGCCGGAGTGGATTTCCTCCTGGCCGCCACGCTCCCCGCCCTGGGCGAGGCCGTGGGGCTGGCCCGGGCCATGGCGGCCACGGGCATGCCCCACGTGGTGAGCGTCGTGGTGCGGCCCGGGGGGACGCTCCTGGACGGCACGCCGCTGCGGGAGGCGGTGGCGGCCCTGGATGCCGCCGTGAGCCCCCGGCCCGTGGCCTATCTGGTGAACTGCACCCATGCCTCGTTTTTCCGGAGCGCGCTCCTGCACGAGACCAACTCGTCGCCCCTGGTGCGCCAACGGGTGGTGGGGCTGCTGGCCAATACCGCGGCCCTTTCCCCCGAGGAACTGGACAATGCGGCCGAACTGGTGGAGGAGTCCCCCGGGACCTTTGGCCGCTCCGTGGCCGCCCTTCACCGGGACCTGGGGATGAAGGTGCTGGGCGGCTGCTGTGGCACCGACGGCCGGCACATCGAATGTCTGGCGGCTGAGCTCTCCGGCACCGCCGCCCGGTAATCAGTACGACCACTCACCACACAGAGGAGGAACACCATGTCCGAATTCACCAACGTAACCGTCATCCGCGAGGCCAACGTCTACTTCGACGGCGGCGTCGTGAGCCGCACCGTCGTGTTCCCCGACGGGACGAAGAAGACCCTCGGCATCATGCAGCCGGGCGAGTACACCTTCACCACCGGCGCGCCCGAGATCATGGAGATCCTCTCGGGCGAGCTGGATCTCAAGCTGCCGGGCAGCGATGCGTGGAACCGCGTCGGCGGGGGGGAGTCCTTCGATGTGCCGGCCAATTCCTCCTTCACCATGAAGGTGCTGTCTCTCACCGATTACTGCTGCTCGTTCCTCGGCTAGGCCGGCATCGTCTCGAACCGCTCCGGCAGACCGCCCATGTGCGTCCCTTCCACCTCCCCGCCGCCGGTCATCGGCCGCTTCGCCCCGTCCCCCACGGGGCCGCTCCACGTGGGCTCCCTCGTGGCGGCGGTGGCGAGCTACGCCATGGCCCGGCGCCAGGGGGGGCTCTGGCTCGTCCGCATGGAGGACCTGGATACCCCCCGGGTGGTGCCGGGGATGGCGGATGACATCCTGCGGACCCTGGAGTGCCTGGGGTTTGACTGGGATGGCGACATCATGCAGCAGAGCCTCCGCGCCGACGCTACGGGGCCGCCCTCCAGCGTCTCCTGGCGGCGGGGCACGCCTACCCCTGCGGCTGCTCCCGGGCCGAGATCGCCCGGGCAGCCACCGCCCCCCACGACGGGGACGGCGAGATTCCCTACCCGAATCTTTGCCGCGGCGGACTCCTGCCGGGCAAGGAGCCCCGTTCCTTCCGCGTGCGGGTGCCGGCGGAACCCGTGGAGTTCACCGACCTGGTCATGGGGCCGCAACGCCACGACCTCGCCGCGATCTGCGGCGACTTCGTGATCAAGCGGGCAGACGGCCTCTTTGCCTACCAACTGGCCGTGGTGGTGGATGACGAGGCCCAGGGGGTGACCCAGGTGGTGCGCGGCGCCGACCTCCTCTCATCGACCCCCCGGCAGATCGTGCTCCAGCGGCTGCTCGGCTTTGACACCCCCGCCTATGCCCACGTGCCGCTGGTGACCGGCCCCGGCGGCGGCAAGCTCTCCAAGCGGGACAACGCCCTGTCCCTGGCCGCCGGCCGCGACCTGACGCGGGAAGGGGGGCTGCTCCTGCTGACCGCCCTCCGCTTCCTGGGGCAGTCTCCTCCGGCGGAACTGGCCGGGGCGCCCGGTGCCCGCGTGCTCCAGTGGGCCGCCGGCAACTTCGACCCCTTGGCAATCCCGACCGCGGCCGCCCCCTTTCACGCTTCTCCCTGAAACCCGCCGTTTCCACCCCTCGATGTCACGCCGGAATCCATTGGCCCGTCATTGCGCAGGCCCGTTACGGGTTTATACTTTTCGCAGAATATTCTTCGCTACTGTGGAATATTCTGCACCGCCCGGCGGATAGTCGCGCCGCGCCGCACGGACTTTCAGCCGGTTACGGCATGGCACGGTCTGTGTAATGCCGATCTGAGACCCTATTCAGAGGTACCGGAGACTGAAATGATCACTCGCATCCTGAGGACCCTTCTCGCATCGGTGGCGTGCGTCCTGCTCCTTGCCGGCCCGGCCCGGTCCGGCGATGCACCGGCGGCGGAGGATCTGAACTCCCTGGTGAGCCGCGCCCTTTCCGTCAACCCGGAGCTCAAGGCCTCAGAGGCCCGGTGGGAGATGTTCCGCAACCGCGTGGCCCAGGCCGGTGCCCTGGCCGACCCCATGCTCATGTTCAAGCTCCAGAACTTCCTTCTGCGCGACCCCCTGGACAGCCGGCGGGACCCCATGACCCAGCGGGTGATCGGCATCTCCCAGGAGCTTCCCTTCTGGGGCAAGCGGGCCCTGAAGGCCGAGATCGCCGACCGGGAGGCCGAGGCCCTCAGGTGGCAGGTGGAGGAGCGCAAGCTGGAGCTGGCCCGCATGGTCAAGGAAACCTGGTACCAGCTCTACCTGGTTGATCGGGAGCTGGATATCGTGGAACGCAACATCCGGGTGATGGACGACTTCGTCACCCTGGCCGAAACCCGTTACTCGGTGGGGCAGGGGGCCCAGCAGGACGTGTTCAAGGGGCAGGTGGAGCGTTCCCGGATGCTCGACATGCAGATCGCCCTCGCGCAGCAGCGCACGAGCCTCCAGGCCACCCTCAACACCCTCCTCTTCAGGCCGGCCGAGACCCCGGTGGGGCGTGTGCCCGACCTGGATATCCGTCCCGTTTCCCTCTCCGCCATCGAATTGCGTGCCCTGGCCGAGGAGAACCGTCCCCAGTTCAGGAGCCTGCGGGCCCAACTGGAAAAGGGGGCGGCAGGGCATCGGCTGGCCAGCCTGGAAGCGTTCCCGGACGTGACCCTCTCCCTTGAGTACATGCAGCGGGACCCCTCCATGGATGATCGGGGATACGACATGTACTCGGTGGGGCTCACCTTCAATCTGCCGGTGCAGCGGGAGCGCCGCCGCGCCATGGCCCGGGAGTCCGTGGCCGACACGGACATGGCCCGGGCCGAGCTGAACACCCTGAACAATGCCATTGCCTTGGGCATCGCCGACAGCCTGGCCAGGCTGGAACGCAGCGAAAAGCTGGCGCAGCTCTACCGCACGGGGATCATCCCCCAGGCCGAGCAGTCGCTGGAATCTGCCACCATCGGCTACCGGGTGGGGAAGGTCGATTTCCTCTCCCTGCTGGACGCCCGGGTCACGGTCTTCAATTACGAACGCCAGTACCACGAGGCCCTGGCCGAGCACGGCATGCGCCGCGCCCAGTTGGAGGCGCTGGTGGGGAGGGAACTGGAGTGAGTCGCCATCGCGAGGGATATGCCATGTTGTTCACGAGGAAAATCATGCTGCCGCTGGTGGCGCTTCTGCTGGCCCTGGCCGCCGCCGGCTGCCAGAAGCAGGGGGCCGAAGCCCCCAAAGGGGACGGCCATGACCACGCCGCCGAGGCCAAGGTCGAGTACACCTGCCCCATGCACCCCTTCATCATCAAGGACAAGCCCGGATCATGCCCCATCTGCGGCATGGACCTGGTGAAAAAGGTTGCCGGAGCCGGCGCCGACGCCAAGGAGTTGGAGAAGCTCGCCCAAGTAGCCGTCCCCACCACCCAGATGGTGATGGCCAACGTGGCGACCCAGCCCGTGACGGCCAAAAGCCTGCAAAAGGAGATCACTGCCACGGGGATCGTGGCCTACGACCAGCGGCGTCAGGCCAAGGTGACCGCCTGGGTGGCGGGGCGGATCGACCGGCTCAACGTCAATGCGGTCGGTGACTTCGTCTCCAGGGGACGGCCGGTGGCGGAACTCTATTCGCCCGATCTCGTCTCGGCCCAGCAGGAGTATCTCCTGGCCCTCAAGAGCCGCGACCGACTCAAGGACTCTCCCATCGCCTCCATCTCCCAGGGGGGGCAGGGGCTCGTGGCCTCGGCCCGGCAGCGCCTGCTGCTCATGGGGGTGAAGGAACAGCAGATCGCCGGGCTGGAGAAGGCGGGACAGCCCAACATCAAGCTCCCCGTCTATACCCCACTCTCCGGCGTGGTGATCGAAAAGATCGCCATCGAAGGGCAGTACGTGAACATGGGCGATCCCCTCTTCACCATCGCCGACCTCTCCACGGTCTGGGTCGAGGCCGAGATCTACGAGAGCGACGTCTCCTTCGTCAAGGTGGGGCAGCGGGTCGAGGTGACCACTGCCTCGTGGCCGGGCAGGACCTTTGCGGGGCGCATCTCCCTGGTCTACCCGTTCCTCGATCCCAAGACCCGGACCATCAAGGCCCGGATCGAGCTCTCCAATCCGGGGCTGAAGCTGAAGCCCGACATGTTCGTCAATGCTGCCATCAAGATGCCCCTGGGCACGGCCGTTGTCGTCCCCGTTGCGGCGGTGATGGATACCGGCACCCGGCAGGTGGTCTGGGTCCAGGTGAAGGAGGGGACCTTCGAGCCCCGCGACGTGAAGGTGGGGGCGAGGGTCGGCGACGAGGTGCAGCTGCTTTCCGGCCTGAAGGCAGGCGAAGTGATCGCCTGCTCCGGCGCGTATCTCATCGACTCCGAGTCGCAGTTGCGGGGCGGTTCCGGCTCCCATGCGGGCCACGAAGGGATGCCCGGCATGGAGAAGGAGGGGGCGAAACAGGCTCCGGCCGCGCCTCCCGCCAGGAAGAACGACATGAGCATGGATGACATGAAGATGTGAGATGCGGGACCCGGGATTCGTAACATCCGTTTCCCCCAGCTCCTGGTCCCCAGTACCTGATCCCGAGGTTTCAAGTGATCGAGAAAATCATCGAATATTCGGCCCGCAACCGGGTCATCATCCTCATGCTCTTCGCCCTGGTCATCGGCTGGGGGATCTGGGCGGTCTACAAGACGCCGGTGGATGCGATCCCCGACCTCTCCGACAACCAGGTGATCGTTTTCACCGACTTTCCCGGCCGCTCCCCCCAGGTGGTGGAGGACCAGGTGACCTATCCCCTGGCGGTGAACCTCCAGGGCCTTCCCCGGGTGAAGGCGGTGCGGGCGTCGTCGGCCTTCGGTTTTTCGATGATCTACGTGATCTTCGACGACAAGGCAGACGTCTACTGGGCCCGGACCCGGGTGCTGGAGCGGCTGAACTACGCGGCCTCGCTCCTTCCCGCCGGCGTGGTGCCGACGCTGGGCCCCGACGGCACCGGCGTGGGGCACGTCTTCTGGTACACCCTGGAAGGGAAGGGGTACGATCTGGAGCAGCTCCGGACCCTCCAGGACTGGTTCGTCCGCTACCAGCTCAACACCGTGCCCGGCGTGGCCGAGGTGGCCTCCATCGGCGGCTTTGTCCGCGAATACCAGGTCGACCTGGACCCCCACAAGCTCTTTGCCTACAACATCAAGGTCTCCGACGTGATGGAGGCGATCAAGGCGGCCAACAACGACGTGGGAGGCCGTCTACTGGAGCAGGCCGATGCCGAGTTCCTGATCCGGGGCCGGGGCTACGTCAAGTCGCCCGCGGACATCGAAAACATCGTGGTCACCGCCGACATGCGCGGCACCCCGGTCTACGTGAAGAACCTCGGCACCGTCCAGATGGGGGGCGCCATCCGCCGGGGGCTCCTGGACCTGAACGGCGAAGGGGAAGTGGTGGGCGGCATCGTGGTCATGCGCTACGGCGAGAACGCCAAGGACGTCATCGACCGGGTGAAGGAGAAGATCACCGCCCTGGAGAAGGGGCTGCCGCCGGGGGTGAAGATCAAGACCGCCTACGACCGCTCGGATCTAATCGAACGGGCGATCCACACCCTCAAGCGGGCCCTGGCCGAGGAGTCCATCGTGGTCTCCCTGGTGGTGCTCGTGTTCCTGCTCCATTTCCAGAGCGCCCTGGTGATCGTCCTGACCCTGCCCATTGCAGTGCTCATCGCCTTCATCACCATGAAGCTCATGGGAGTCAGCTCCAACATCATGTCCCTGGGGGGGATCGCCATCGCCATCGGCGTGCTGGTGGACGCCGGGGTCATCATGGTGGAGAACTGCTACCGGCACCTGTCCGAGCTGCCCGAGGAGGAGCGGAAGGCGCGGCGGCTGGAGGTGATCATCGCCAGCGCCAAACAGGTGGGGCGCGCCATCTTTTTCTCCCTGGCCATTATCGTCCTCTCCTTCGTGCCGGTTTTCCTCCTGGAGGGCCAGGAAGGGAAGATGTTCCATCCTCTGGCTTTCACCAAGACCTTTTCCATGGTCGGCTCGGCCCTGATCGCCATCACCCTGGTGCCGGTCCTCATGTACTTCTTCATGCGGGGCAAGATGCCGCCGGAAAGCGCCAACCCGGTCTCCCGCTTCTTCATCCGGCTTTACGGGCCGGTGATCCGGTGGTGCCTCACGTGGAAGAAGACGGTCATCGCCCTGAACGTGGTGGCGCTGCTCGTGGCGGTGCCGCTGTACATGAAGCTCGGCTCCGAGTTCATGCCGCCCCTGGACGAGGGGTCGCTCCTCTATATGCCGGTGACCCTCCCCAACGTCTCCATCACCGAGGCCAAGCGGATCATCCAGGTGCAGGACGCCGTCATCAAGAGCCACCCCGAGGTGGAACTGGTGCTCGGCAAGGTGGGGCGGGCCGAGACCTCCACCGACCCGGCGCCGGTCTCCATGTTCGAATCGATCATCATCCTGAAGCCCAAGGATACGTGGCGGCCCGGCATCACCAAGAACGACATCGTCAGCGAGCTGGACGCCAGGCTGCAGCAGATCGGGGTGCGCAACGGCTGGACCCAGCCGATCATCAACCGGATCAACATGCTCTCCACCGGGGTGCGGACCGACCTGGGGCTCAAGATCTTCGGCAACGACCTGAACGTCCTGCGGGATCTGGCGATACAGGCGGAAGGGATTCTCAAGGGGGTCAACGGCGCGGCGGACGTGGTGGCCGAGCGGGTCACCGGCGGCAACTACCTGGACATCGACATCGACCGGGAGGCGGCGGCCCGCTATGGGGTGAAGGTGGCCGACGTGCAGGAGGTGATCGCCACGGCCCTGGGGGGCGAAACGCTCACCACCGCCGTTGACGGCCGCAACCGCTTCCCGGTCCGGCTCCGCTACCTGCGCGACTACCGCGATTCCATCCCGGCCATCCAGCGCATCCTCGTTTCCGGCATGGGCGGCGCCAGGTGCCCCTGTCCCAGGTGACCACGCTCACGGTCTCCACCGGCGCGCCGGAGATCGCCAGCGAAGGGGGGCTGCTCCGCTCCATCGTCTTCCTCAACGTCCGGGGCCGCGACATGGGAAGCTTCATGACGGACGCCGAGGCCGTGGTCGAGAAACAGTTGAAGCTGCCGCCGGGCTACTATGTGTCCTGGTCGGGGCAGTGGGAGAACCAGGTGCGGGCCAAGGCGCGGCTCCAGGTCCTGATTCCGGCCGGAATCGCGATCATCTTCATCCTGCTCTACTTCACCTTCCACTCGGCCCTGGAGGCGAGCATGGTCATGCTCTCGGTCCCCTTTGCCCTGGTGGGCGGGGTCTATCTGGTGTCCGCCCTGGGCTACAACATGTCGGTGGCGGTCTGGGTCGGCTTCATCGCCCTCTATGGCGTGGCCGTGGAGACCGGGGTGGTGATGGTCATCTACCTGCACGAGGCCCTGGACAAAAAGCTTCTGGCCGGCCCGGTGACGGAGCAGGACATCTATGACGCCACCTACGAGGGGGCGGTGCTCCGCCTGCGGCCCAAGCTCATGACCGTGGCGGTGGCTCTTCTGGGGCTCGTGCCGATCATGTGGTCCAGCGGCACCGGCGCGACGTCATGAAGCCCATCGCGGCCCCCATGATCGGCGGCATGATCTCTTCCGCCATCCACGTGCTGATCATGACGCCGGTCATCTTCGTGCTGATGAAAAAGCACGATCTGAAGAAGGGAAAGCTGACGTATTCGGGAATGAAGCACTAAGCGAAGTCAATACCACGAAAAAAGGAGAACGCATCATGAAGAAACTCGCAGTTGTCATCGCCGTCGCAACCCTCGCCCTGGCGGCCCCCCTCATGGTCATCGCCGCCGACCACGGCAAGGGGGGCATGAAGCACGGCGGCCATGCCGACCACGGCACCGCGGCCCACGAGGAAGTGGTCGACGGCGTCAAGGTCACCTTCAAGGTCATGAGCATGGCCGAGCACATGAAGGCCATGAACATGGATCTGCCCAAGGGGATGAAGGAGACCCACCACATTGCCGTTGAGTTCAAGGATGCCAAAACCGGCAAGGCCATTACCGAGGGCGAGGTGAACCTGAAGGTCCAGGGTCCGGACAAGACGGCCCAGACCAAGGCGCTGATGGCGATGCAGGGACACTTCGGCGCCGACTTCAACCTCTCCAAAAAGGGGAAATACGGCGTCATGAGCAAGTTCAAGGTAAAGGACGGCACGGTGCGCAGCGCCAGGTTCTGGTATGAAGTGAAGTAAGCGAGCTGGCGAGGATACGTTTCGGGAAGGGGAAGGGCAACGCTGAAAGCCCCCGCATGGAGCGGGGGCTTTCAGCGTTGTGGAATGGTTCAGCGCAGGTGCTTCGAGGTGGTCAGCACCGCTCCCGACACGGTGCCGTTGATGGTCTTGACGGTGATGGCGGTCCCCCGGGCAAAGGCGGGGCTCATGGCGATGATGCGCGTGGGAGACCAGGAGATCACCGTCGCTTCGGTGGCGCCGGCAAAGACGCCGAGTCCCGTCTTGTATTCGGTAGGCGGCGGCGGGCCGAAGCCGCTGCCCGTGATGGTGAGGGTTTTGGCGGTGCCGAGCGTGGCCCGGCTGATCCGCAGCGGCGGTACCACCGTCAGGGTGGCCCGGTTGCTCTGCTTGTCGTTCTTGACCACCCGCAGCGTATAGTTGCCCGGGGTCAGGGCCGGCAGAAGAATCCGGATCTCGCCGTCGGTAATGGCGGCCGGTTGGATGGTCACCGGCGACCGGCCGTTGTCGAGGACGACCACCGACGAATAGGTGAGGCCGTCCCCGCCGACGTTGACGAAGCCCGAACCCGCAAGGGTCAGGCTCCGGGCGCTGCCGGCGGGAAGGGTGTACGCGCTCTGCTCCTTCAGGTAGGGGACCGTGGCGGACCAGGGGCCGGCCGAGGCCGCCAGCCACGAAACCTCAAGCCACGAATAGTGGCACCCGATGCAGTCCCAGTTGCTCCCCACGTGTCCCCACCCCGGCGTCTCCCTGAACGGGACGATGATGCCGGGATTTTCGGCCGCGGGGGAGTCCATCTGGATGTTGTGGAGCGTGTCGGGCCCATGGCAGGCCTCGCAGCTCCGGATGCCGGTGCCCGTCGGATCCGACCCGGGGTGGCAGACGATGCAGTCGAGCTGGGTCGCGTGGTGGGTGTCGGCATTGCTGAACACCGGCCTGACCACGCCGGTCCGGGGATCGACGGCCGTCGGGTCCGCCTGGTGGCAGGCCGCGCACCCGTTGACGACGATCGTTTTTCCGGTCGCCGGGTCATAGGTCTCCTCCCCGTGGGGCAGAGGGGACATGAAGCCAAGGCTGCCGACCGGGATGTAGTGGCCGTCGCCGGGGTTGTCGACGAAGCTGCCGTGGCAGGACTTGCAGTCGAGCTGGAGGGCCGCCCGGGTCGAATGGTGGGGGGACGACACGTGGCAGACGCCGCAGGTGCGGAAGTCCTGGAGGGTATATCCCCCCGAGCCGTCGGGGATGAGCACGTGGCATCCGTTGGCCAGGCTGGCCGGGTTTCCGGTGTAGTTGACGCAACTGACCGGCGGGGTGGTCGTGTTGATGAGGGCATGGTGCCGGAAGGCGATGGTATCGCTGCCCGCGTGGCAGACGATGCAGTCCTCCGTGGACTGATAGGTGGGAACGGTGTCGAACATCCCCAGGTACTGATTGGCGGGCGGAGGCAGCACCTGGGACCAGGCGATGGAGGCGAGGGCCGCCACCCCTGCCGCTGCCGACAATATGCCCCACAGACTCGGTAACGCCATGACCGTTCCTCCTGAACGAGAGTCGGCGCCGGTGCCGTCGGATCGGACCGCCCCTCCGTCAAGGACGGGGTGGTCTTTGTAACATCATGGAATCACAGGCGTGTCGGCAACTGGTCAGGAAGAGTGGGTGGGTGAGGTAACATGTCGATTTAACGCCCGAATTTCTAACAGTGTACCGGCGGCGCCTGTGCAGTCAAGCAAAAAGTGCCTGCCGGGGCGATGGGGCGTCGGCATCACTTCGTGTAGGGTTGATGCAGCCTTACCGGTTTTCCCTTGGCGCGCATCCTCATGTTGAGCATCTCGACCCCCATGGAGAAGGCCATGGCAAAGTAGATGTACCCCTTGGGGATGTGCATGTCGAGGCCGTCCCCGATGAGCGCCACCCCGATCAGGATGAGGAAGGAGAGGGCCAGCATCTTGATGGTCGGGTGCGTGTCCACGAAGGCGCTGATCTTGCCGGCGAAGAGCATCATGAATCCAACGGCGATGACCACGGCCGCCACCATGACTGCCAACTGGCTGGCCATGCCGATGGCGGTGATGATCGAGTCGAGGGAGAACACGACGTCCAGCAGGAGAATCTGGAAGATGATGGCCCCGAAGGACGCCGCGGCCTTGACCACCCCGTGCCCCTCGGTCCCTTCCAGCTTGTCGTGGATCTCCATGGTGCTCTTGGCCAGGAGGAAGAGGCCGCCGGAGATCAGGATCAGGTCGCGGCCCGAGATCTCCGTTCCCAGCACCGACAGCAGCGGTTCCGTGAGCCCCATGAGCCAGGCGAGTGAGAACAGCAGCGCCACCCGCGTGAACATGGCCAGGCCCAGGCCGGTGATGCGGGCCTTTTCCTGCTGCTTCGCCGGCAGCTTCGAAGAAAGGATGGAGATGAAGATGATGTTGTCGATGCCCAGGACGATCTCCAGGGCGGTGAGGGTGGCCAGGGCAAGCCAGGCCTGGGGGTCGGTCAATAAGTCCATTGATCCATGTCTCCTTTGTCAATAACGCCGGGGCACAAAAAAACCTCTACCTCCGGCTCTGTGAGCTCGTCAGGTAAAGGTCTTGCCTGCCGGAAGCAAAGGCCCCACGCCCGGGCAGCGATGCCGTCTTGACGGACGATGGGTCGGCCCCCACGGACCGATGGCTACTCCCCTTTACGGAATGGGGAAACTATACGCAACCGGTTCGAGGGATGTCAATCATGAAATTGCCGGGTTTCAACCATCCGGCCATAGGATATTCCCTTGAATTCGGCCGGCGATTTACTCTATTGTGTGAGAGTCTATACATCTCAGGGAGGACGACGATGAACATCAGAACGATGACGGCTGTGGCCGCCGGCCTCGCAGCAGCGGCGCTGGCGGGATGCGGTGGATCGGGCGGTGTCGGCAGCCAGCCGGCCGCGACCCAGACGGCAATCAGCGGCAAGGCTGCGGACGGGTATCTCTACCGGGCCGAGGTGTTCCTCGACCTGAACGGCAACTACCGGCTGGACTCGGGCGAACCGTTTGCCATTACCGACTCGGACGGCGCGTTCACCCTGCTGGTCACGCCGGGGGACGAGGCGCTCTATCCGGTGGTGGTCCGCGCGGTGGCGTCCAACACCTATGATATGGACAGCCCGGCCCAGCCCCTCCCCCGGGGTACATCCTTACGGCTCCCCGCGGAATGTACGGTTTTGTCAGCCCCATCTCCACGCTGGTGCGCGAGAAGTACGAAACCGGCACCTACGCTTCCGTGGCCGAGGCCATGCTCGAGGTGCGGCAGCAACTGGGGCTCACGGTTTTGAACCCTGCCAGCACGGTCCGCTCCACGGACGATTACGTTGCCCTGTCAAATTCCTCGAACATGGCGACCCGCACCGAATTCCAACGGGTTCGGGCCGTGGCCCGGGCCATGGCCGGCCTCATGGCGGGCCAGATGAGCTCCGACGTGGCCGTCAACGTCAACCAATACCGCTACATCATGGGCCGGATCAACCAGAACCTGGCCCAGATCTGCTTCGAGGCCACCCAGAGCGCCAACCCCGACATTACGGCCATGCGACAGCGCTACGTCGGCACCATGCCGGGCACCTTCGTCAACATGACGGGCATGTTCCGCAACATGACCACGACCACCTTCTGGAACCTGTCAGGCTCCACCATGGTCCCCCGCAACCGGGGCGGCATGATGCGCTGACCCGCGCCTGTCGCCGGCGTTTCGACGGGGCCGCTTCCTTTGGGGAGCGGCCCCGTTTTGTTGCAGAATAGTCCACAGGCTTTCTGGAGATTATTCTGCAATCCCCTCCCCGTATCATGCGTCCCCACTTTTAGTTATAGATAAATCAATGGAATACACGAACGGGCACACTGGCACGCCAATTGGATAAGACTCCCTCGTAACCCGGCGGAACCGAAGCCGCCGTCAAAGGAGCCTGTCATGGGTGCAATGAAAAAAGGAACCATCGGCATCGTGGCCGCGGCAGTGATCGTGGTGGTGCTCTGTGCCTTCGCGGTGAGGCTGGAGGCGTCGGCGGACAGCGTGGCCGTCCTGCGGGCCCAGGGCATGACCTGCGGCAGTTGTGCCGGCAAGATCGAGAAGACCCTCGGCACGGCAGCGGGCGTTGCCACGGTCCAGGTGAACGTGGGTGCCGGCGAGGTGGTGGTCGGCTTCGACTCCCGCACCGTGCGGCCCGAGACCCTGGCCGAACGCGTCACCGGTGCCGGCTACGGATGCAGCATCCTCCAGGTACTCACTCCCGAACAGTACCGGGCGCAGACCGGCAGCACAACGGCCTTTGTCCGGCAGGGGGGCGGCTGCGGCGCAGGCTGCTGCGGTAAGTAGAGCCCGGCTGATCGGGGAAGCGTTGAGTTTCCAGCCCCGGTCCCTCAGCCACGCAAACACAACCAGCGACATGCACAGATGCACTCCCGGCAGGGAGAAACGCACAAGGGGGATATTCGCAATGCAGACCGGAACAGTGAAAACCATGATGAAACTCGGAGTGGTCGCGCTGGCGGCCGTGCTGGCCGTGGCGGGAGCGGTGACTGCCTTCAGCCTGCCGGGGGTCGGCAAGTTCGCAAAGGCCAAGGTCGCGAAGGGGGCCGTGAGCGTTCCCCTTGCCGACCTGCAGGACGGCAAGGCCCGTTTCTACCGCCACAGCGAAGGGGGGCGCGACATTGCCTTTTTCGCGGTCAAGGCCCCCAACGGCAGCTACCGGGTTGCCTTTGACGCCTGCGAGGTCTGCTTCCAGGAGAAGAAGGGCTACGTCCAGGACGGCGGCTTCATGACCTGCCGCCAGTGCAACAAGAAGTTCGCCACCGACCGCATCGGCGAGGGGCCGGGCGGCGGGTGCAACCCGGCGGCCATCCCCGCCCGGCAGGCCGGCGGCAATCTGGTTATCAGCGTAGCCGACATCCGCTCCGGCGCCCGGTTCTTCTGAGCCCGGCAGCCTGACAACAGCACACAGGAACGGGGAACCCCATGAAGCTGCATAACATCTCCATCAACAACCTGCGCCGCCGCCGGGCCAAGATGCTCTTTCTCACGGTGGGACTCGCCGTGGGGATCGCCACCATCGTCACCCTCATGACCCTCACCGCCTCCATGTCCAACGACATCGGGCGCAAGATGGACGAGTTCGGCGCCAACATCCTGATCACCCCCCAGAGCAACGACCTCTCCATGAGCTACGGGGGCATCAGCCTGGGCCGGGTCACCTTCGACCAGCGGGAGATCCGTCAGGAAGACCTGGCGCGGATCACCGCCATCAAGAACAGCACGAACATCCTGGCCGTATCCCCCAAGGTCCTCGGCGGCGTCCGGTTCGGCGACAAGGACGCCCTGCTGGTGGGGGTCGACTTCGAGAGCGAACTCAAGATGAAACAGTGGTGGCGAGTCTTCGGCGAGGTGCCCAAGGACGGCGCCGGCGTGCTTCTGGGTAGCTCAGCGGCTGACACGGCCCATCTTACCCCGGGCGACACCGTCACCATTGCCGGGCGCACGTTCACGGTCACCGGCATCCTTGAGCAGACCGGCTCCCAGGACGACTCTCTCATCTTCATGCCCCTGGCCGATGCCCAGAAGCTGCTGGGCAAGGAAGGGCGGATCACCCTGGTGGAAGTGGCGGCCCTCTGCTCCGGCTGCCCCATCGGCGACATGGTGGTGCAGATCGCCGAAAAGCTCCCCGAAGCCAAGGTCACCGCCATCCAGCAGGTGGTCGAATCGCGGATCAAGGCCCTGGACCACTTCCGCCGCTTCGCCTACGCCGTGGCCGGCGTGGTCATCTTCATCGGCTCCCTCATCGTCTTCGTCACTATGATGGGGAGCGTCAACGAGCGCACCACAGAGATCGGCGTGTTCCGCGCCATCGGCTTCCGCAGGAGCCACATCATCCGGATCATCCTGCTGGAGGCGGCCCTGGTGAGCGTCCTGGCCGGGCTCGTCGGCTACGCCGCCGGCATGGGCGGCGCCACCGCGGCGCTCCCGTTCATGGCCGAAAGCAAGGACGCCGTCCTGGTCTGGGATTCAACGGTACTGGCCGGGTCGGTCCTCCTCTCCCTGGTGGTGGGGATGCTGGCCAGCCTCTACCCGGCGCTCCACGCCAGCAGGATGGACCCCACCGAAGCGCTCAGGGCGCTGTAACCCGCACCGCAACCACAGTCAGAGGGAACGCAATGGCACTCATACGGATCAAAGATCTCACCAGACACTACGCCGGCGGCGACGAAACCGTCCAGGCGCTCCGGGGCGTGAGCCTCGCCATCGAAGACGGCGAGTTCGTCACCATCATGGGCCAGTCCGGATCGGGCAAGAGCACGCTCCTGTCGGTCCTGGGGGGGATGAACCACCCCACCGCCGGCGAGGTGGAAATGGCCGGGGTCCGGCTCTACGACCTCACCGGCGAGCAACTGGCCGACTTCCGCGCCGAGAAGCTCGGCTTCGTGTTCCAGTCGTTCCACCTGGTACCGTACCTGACGGCCCTGGAGAACGTCATGCTTCCCCTGGCCATCACGAAGATGAAGAACCGCGACAAGGTCGCCGCGGCGCGCGAGGCCCTGGAGCGGGTCGGGCTGGGCGGCAAGGCCGACCGGCTCCCCAACCAGCTCTCCGGCGGCGAGCAGGAGCGGGTCGCCATCGCCCGGGCCATCGTCAAGAAGCCCCCCATCATCCTGGCCGACGAGCCCACCGGCAACCTGGACACGAAAACCAGCGAAGAGGTCATGGACCTGTTCCGCCGCCTCAACGCCGCCGGCCACACCGTTGTCATGGTCACCCACAACCCCGACAACTGCACCTACGCCGACCGGACCATCCGCCTGCGCGACGGCCTGGTCGTCGAAGACGGCGCGGCCGACGCAACTGCGCGAACCGCCGCCTGAAGCGGCCCCCGGATATCGTAGGGAGTCACGCCGAAGAAAAAAAGTGTTGACTCCCCCCGCGTCCCTTTGCTATATAACGGGAACCTGTTTCGCGGGAATAACTCAGTGGTAGAGTGCAACCTTGCCAAGGTTGAAGTCGCGGGTTCGAATCCCGTTTCCCGCTCCAAAAAATCAAGGGGTTAGGCCGAATGGTCTAGCCCCTTTTCCGTTCGCGTGGTCTCTCGTGTTGTCTCCCTTAACCCCCTCCCGAATTTGCTTGGATGAGTATACTTTGAGTTGAGTGATATCGGACTATTGCGTTTCCCGCTACGGCTCCGTTCAGAGTGAAAGGCTGGCCGGCGTTGTCTGTGGAGCGTTCGGTTGCGGCGATGGTGATCATCTGATGATGGCGGTGCTGGTGGTGCCGGAAAGTCAGGCAGCGTCCACCGGCGATCTTCAGCCGCGACAGGCCGTGAGGAGCGGATGCCTGTGGAACTGCCAGGGGGTCTTTCACGGCTCCTGCGGCTGCCACTGCACAGTGCACGGCCGGCAACTGCCTTTAGCCTGTGACCATGGCCCTTCTTCCGTGCGTTTTTTTGCGGCGTGATCTTTAGTTAATTGAAGTACAACGTTTTTCGTAAAGTTTATTGTTTAATTGTAAAATAATATCTTGACCTGTTGTTGGGGAATGTGTATTTATTGTCTATCGAGATTGTAGACTGATGATATCGAAAAAGACCAAATACGCGCTCAAGGCGATGCTCTACCTGGCCCGGGAGCAGGACAAGGGGCCCATCCTCATTGCCGACCTGGCGCGGGACGAGCGGATTCCCAAGAAGTTCCTGGAGCTGATCCTGCTGGCTCTCAAGAACGCGGGGGTGCTCCAGAGCAAAAAGGGGAAGGGGGGCGGCTACTATCTCGCCCAACCCCCGCGGGAGATCAGCATGGGCCGGATCATCCGCATCCTGGAAGGCCCCCTGGCCCCGGTCCAGTGCGTGAGCGAGACCTCCTACGCCCGGTGCGAGGAGTGCGACGACGAGTGGAGCTGCGGCATCCGGCTCGTCATGAAGGATGTGCGCGACGCCATGGCAACGATCCTTGACGGGGCCACCCTGGCCGATGTGCTGGAACGGGTGGAGCGGGAGAAGCAGAAGAAGGACGGGGTGCTTTTTTACACGATCTGAACGGGGCGTTTTTTTATGCCCTATTAGACTACTAAATCGATAGATTAAAAACGCAAAAGGAGCCGACCATGAAACCGATCAAGACCATCGCAGCCGTTGCCGCAGCATTCCTCGCCCTTGCCGCTCCCCTGGGGGCCCGCGCCGAGGTGAGCCTCCTCAACGTCTCCTACGACCCGACCCGGGAGCTGTACCAGGACTTCAACGCCGCCTTTGCCGCCTACTGGAAGGGGAAGGGCGGGGGGCCGGTCACGGTGAAACAGTCCCACGGCGGTTCGGGCAAACAGGCCCGGGCGGTCATCGACGGCCTGGAGGCCGATGTGGTGACCCTGGCACTGGCCTACGACATCGACGAAATCGCGGGAAAGGCGAAGCTGATCCCTGCCAACTGGCAGAAACGGCTGCCCCACAACAGCTCCCCCTACACCTCAACCATCGTGTTCCTGGTCCGCAAGGGGAACCCCAGGAACATCCGCGACTGGAACGACCTGATCCGCTCCGACGTCAAGGTGATCACCCCCAACCCCAAGACCTCAGGCGGGGCCCGCTGGAACTATCTGGCCGCCTGGGGCTACGCCCTGAAGCAGAAGGGGGGGAGCGAGGCAACGGCCCGCGACTTCGTGACCAGGCTCTACAAGAACGTGCCGGTGCTTGATTCCGGCGCGCGCGGCTCCACCACCACCTTTGTCCAGCGCGGCCAGGGCGACGTGCTCCTGGCGTGGGAGAACGAGGCATTCCTGGCCGTGAACGAGCTGGGCAAGGACAAATTCCAGATCGTGGTGCCGTCGGTCAGCATCCTGGCCGAACCGCCGGTGACGGTGGTGGACAAGGTGGTTGACCGGAAGGGGACCCGCACGGTGGCCGAGGAGTACCTGAAGTACCTCTACACCCCGTCGGGGCAGGAGATCGCGGCCAAGAACTACTACCGCCCCATCGACAAGAAGGTTGCGGCCAAATATGCCGCCTTCTTCCCGAAGGTCAGGCTCTTCACCATCGATGATACTTTCGGCGGCTGGCAGGCGGCCCAGAAGAAGCACTTTGCCGACGGCGGGGTCTTCGACCAGATCTACGGGCCGGGGAAATAACGTGATGCAGGGGCTGCGAGCCGGCGTGAAATCCGCAGCCCTGCATTGGGATTATGCAAAGGACCAACCACCATGGCGACAAGACCAATCACGCGAAACACCGTCATCCCCGGCTTCGGCCCGGCCCTGGGCTACACGGTCTTCTACCTCTCCCTGGTCGTGCTCCTGCCGCTCTCGGCCCTGGCGGTGAAAACGGCCAGCCTCACCTGGGGGGAATTCCTCGCCACCGTGGCAGCCCCCCGGGTGGTGGCCTCCTACCGGGTCACCTTCGGCGCGGCCCTGGCCGCCGCCGGGGTCAACGCGGTCTTCGGTCTCTTGGTGGCCTGGGTGCTCGTGCGCTACCGCCTGCCGGGCAAGCGCTTCATCGATGCCCTGGTGGATCTCCCCTTCGCGCTCCCCACGGCCGTGGCCGGCATCACCCTGTCGTCGGTCTACGCGGCCAACGGCTGGCTCGGCCAGTTCCTGGAGCCCCGGGGGATCACGGTCGCCTTCACCCCGGTGGGGATCTTCGTGGCCATGACCTTCATCGGTCTCCCCTTTGTGGTGCGGACGGTGCAGCCGGTTCTGGAAGAGCTGGAAGAGGAGGTCGAGGAGGCCGCCGCCTGCCTCGGCGCCACTCGCTGGCAGACCTTCCGGCGGGTGCTGTTCCCTGAGCTCCTGCCGGCGGTCCTGACCGGCTTTGCCCTGGCCTTTGCCAGAGGGGTCGGCGAGTACGGCTCCATCATCTTCATCGCCGGCAACATGCCGATGGTGTCCGAGATCACCCCGCTCCTGATCATCACCAAGCTGGAGCAGTACGACTATGCCGGCGCCACCGCCATCGCCACGGTGATGCTCTTCTTCTCGTTCCTGATGCTCCTGGCCGTGAACCTGCTCCAGAAGTGGAGCCGGCGCCATGCAGCCTGACCCGGAGGACCCGACCATGCCAGCATCAATCCGCACCCGCACCGAGCCGGCCCCGGTCCGCTGGGCGCTCACCGCCGGCGCGCTCCTGTTCCTCGGCCTCTTTCTGTTCGTGCCCCTGGCCGCGGTCTTTGCCCAGGCCCTGGAAAAGGGGTGGGGCGCCTACCTGGCAGCCATCCGCGAGCCCGACGCCCTGGCAGCGGTGAAGCTGACCTTCATCACCGCGGCCATCAGCGTGCCCCTGAACCTGGTCTTCGGCGTGGTCGCGGCCTGGGCCATCGCCAAGTTCGAGTTCCGGGGCAAGCAGCTCCTGATCACCCTGATCGACCTGCCGTTCTCGGTGTCGCCGGTCATCTCGGGCCTGATCTACATCCTTCTGTTCGGGCTCCAGGGGTGGCTCGGCCCCTGGCTCCAGGATCATGACGCAAAGATCATCTTCGCCGTGCCCGGCATCGTCCTGGCCACGGTCTTCGTCACCTTCCCCTTCGTGGCCCGCGAGCTGATCCCGCTCATGGAGGCCCAGGGCACGGACGAGGAAGAGGCGGCCATCACCCTGGGGGCGAACGGTTTCCAGACCTTTTGGCGGGTGACCCTGCCCAACATCAAGTGGGGGCTCATCTACGGGGTCATCCTGTGCAACGCCCGGGCAATGGGCGAGTTCGGGGCGGTCTCGGTGGTCTCCGGCCATATCCGGGGCGAGACCAACACCATCCCCCTCCACGTGGAGATCCTCTACAACGAGTACAACTACGCCGCCGCCTTTGCCGTGGCCTCGCTCCTGGCCCTGCTGGCCCTGGTCACCCTGGTCCTGAAGAGCGTGGTCGAGTGGCGGATGCGGGCCGATGCCTGACCCGGACGCCGCAGCGAGATAAAGGAACCAAGACATGAGCATCGAGATCGCCAACGTCACCAAGCAGTTCGGCAGCTTCACCGCCTTGGACAACGTGAATCTGGCCGTCCCCTCCGGGGAGCTGACCGCCCTCCTGGGCCCCTCGGGCTCGGGCAAGACCACCCTGTTGCGGATCATCGCCGGCCTGGAGACGCCGGATGCCGGCTCGATCCGCTTCGACGGCGAGGAAACCACCGACCGCCACGTGCGGGAGCGCCAGGTCGGCTTCGTGTTCCAGCACTACGCCCTGTTCCGGCACATGACCGTGGCGGAGAACGTGGCCTTCGGCCTCACCGTGAAGCCGCGCCGGGAGCGGCGGCCGAAACAGGAGATCAGGGAGCGGGTTCACGAGCTCCTGCGCCTAGTGCAGCTTGAGGGGCTTGCCGCCCGCTTCCCGTCCCAACTCTCCGGCGGCCAGCGCCAGCGGGTGGCCCTGGCCCGGGCCCTGGCCGTGGAACCCAAGGTGCTGCTCCTGGATGAGCCCTTCGGCGCCCTGGACGCCAAGGTGCGGGTGGAGTTGCGGCGCTGGCTGCGCCGGCTCCACGACGAGATCCACGTCACCAGCGTCTTCGTCACCCACGACCAGGAAGAGGCCCTGGAAGTGGCCGACCGGATCGTGGTCATGAACAGGGGCCGGATCGAGCAGGTGGGGACCCCGGCGGAGGTCTACGACCAGCCGGCCAATCCCTTTGTCTTCGACTTCCTGGGCAGCGTCAACCTCTTCCACTGCCGGACCGGGCAGGGGCAACAGGCGCGGGCCGCCACCCCCGAAGCGGCGGTGGGGTATGTGCGCTCCCACGACATCGAGGTGGAGCGGAGCCAGACCGCCGACGCCGTGGAGGCCCAGGTGCGCCACATCCAGTCCGTGGGCCCGGCAGTGCGGGTTGAGCTCCTGGTGCGCGGCACCGGCAAGACCGTTGAGGCGGAACTCTCCCGCGACGGCGCCGAGCGCCTCGCCCTCAGCCCCGGCGAAACGGTCTATGCCCGGCCGCGCAGGATTCAGACCTTTGTGGAGGATTATCAGATATGATGTTCTGCCCGGCGTTTCCGCACGGAGTTGCATAACCATGTTCACCGACCAACAGATCGAGCGCTATTCCCGCCACATCATCCTGAAGGAGGTGGGGGGCAAGGGGCAGAAGAAGCTCCTGGACGGTAAGGTGATGGTGATCGGCGCCGGCGGGCTCGGGGCCCCATCGCCCTCTACCTGGCCGCGGCCGGGGTCGGCACCATCGGCATTGCCGACGCCGACGTGGTGGACATCTCCAACCTCCAGCGGCAGGTGATCCACTTCACCCCCGACGTGGGCAAGCCCAAGGTGGAATCGGCCCGGGAGAAGATGGAGGCCATCAACCCCGACGTGAGGGTGCGGACCTACCAGGAGTGGATCTCCGCCGCCAACATCGCCCGGATCATTGCCGACTACGACTTCGTCATCGACGGCACCGACAACTTCGCCGCCAAGTTCCTCGTCAACGACGCCTGCGTCCTGGCCGGCACGCCATACTCCCACGGCGGCATCCTCCAGTTCGACGGCCAGACCCTGACCGTGAAGCCGGGGGAATCCCCCTGCTACCGCTGCATCTTTCCGGCCCCGCCGCCAAAGGACGCCATCCCCACCTGCGCCCGGGCCGGGGTCATTGGCGTGCTCCCCGGCGTGCTCGGCACCATCCAGGCCACCGAGGCGATCAAGTACCTGCTCGGCCAGGGAGACCTCCTCACCGGCCGGCTCCTCACCTACAACGCCCTGCGGATGCGCTTCCGCGAAGTGCCGGTGAAGAAGAGCGCCCGGTGCCCGGTCTGCGGCGACAATCCCACCATCACGGAACTGGTGGACGAGCTCGACATCGAGACTTCCTGAACTTCATCCGTGTGGTGATGGTCGGTAATACGATTGTATCTCTGTGACTTCCTCCGTGTCTCTGTGGCGGATGTTCCGTTGTTGAAAAGGAAAAGATCAATGCCCGAGGAGAAGAAGAATACCGCCATCGACCTCAAGAACCTCAAGGCCGGCGGCTTCATCAAGGAGCGGGGTAAGGATCTCTTCACCGTGCGCCTGCGGGTCCCCGGCGGGCGGCTGCCCGTGGGGCGGCTCAAGAAGATCGCCGAGGTGGCCGAGAAATACGGCCAGGGGATGGTCCATCTCTCGGTGCGCCAGTCGGTGGAGCTGATCAACATCAAATTCAGGGACTTCGACGCCGTGGTGGCCGAGCTGGGGGAGGGGACCCAGAAGGTCGCCTCCTGCGGGGCCCGGGTGCGCGTGCCCACCGCCTGCGGCGGCTGCGAGTACAACCCCAACGGCCTGGTGGACACCCAAAAGTCGGCCCTGGAGGTGGATGAAAAGCTGTTCGGCACCCCCACCGGCCACCACAAGTTCAAGGTCGGCTTTGCCGGCTGCCCCTTTGACTGTCCCAAGTCCGCCACCAATGACGTGGGCTTCCAGGGCGCGGTCTGGCCCGTCCTCTTCGCGGACCACTGCATCGGCTGCGGCCTCTGCGCCAAATCATGCACCGAAGACGCCATTGCCACGGGAGACAACGGCAAGCCCCGCTTCATCCCCGCCAACTGCCTCTACTGCGGCGACTGCCTCAAGGTCTGCCCCACCGAGGCCTGGCGGGCGGGAAAAAAGGGCTACACCGTGCGGATCGGCGGCAAATGGGGCCGCCGTCCCCTGGTGGGCACCCTGTTCGCCGAGTTCCTGCCCGAAGACCAGGTGGTCGACTTCATCGCCGCGGTCCTGGGGTGGTACCAGGAAAAGGCCGAAGGCCAGGGCAGGATCAGGCTCGGCGACGTGATTCGCGCCCAGGGGCCCGAAGCCCTGCTCACCCGCCTGCGGGAGCGCTTCCCCGCCTTCGCGGTCAATGCCACCATTGCCCCCCAGGCCATCGCCACCCAGGTCGGAAAGGAGAAACAGGCCCATGACAACCGTTGATCTGCGCGGGGCAACCTGCCCCACCAATTTCGTCAAAGCAAAGCTGGCGCTGGAAACGGTTGATACCGGCGCAGTGGTCGAATTCCTCCTGGACGACGGCGAGCCGGTCAAGAACGTCCCCCGCAGCCTCAAGGGCGAGGGACACAAACTCCTTGGCCTCAAGGAGGCAGACGGCTACTACGTCCTGACGGTGGAAAAGGGGGAGGAGTAAGGCGCCGAGCTTGTTTCACGGCGTGAGACGGTCGCATGCGCCGGGTGTTTGGAAGGGATCGGACGGAGCGTCTGGTCCCTTTTCGTTTTTGCCTGCTAGGGAGGGGAAGCGGGCGCACTGGCGTTTTGTCAGGATTTCCCTGGGTTGACCTTTGGTTGGGAATGGTTTATGAGCAGGGGGCGTAGAGGCACGGTGGTCACGGTGTGGCGCGGTCAACGCAAGCCGGGTGGGCATATCGTTCCGGATGTTGTTCACGGTGTAGATCCGGAAATCATGTGTTTGTGCCGACGGTAAACAGGTGCTATTATCTGGTCTTATAAACGCACCTGTTGGGAGGCCCTATGACCACGAACACAAAGTTTTCCGAGGACATCGTCCCGCTCTCCGATTTAAAGATCAATCCGGGGCGTATTGTCAGCCAGGTGGACAAAACCCACCGGCCGGTGCTTCTGACGAGCCGGGGCCGGGGTGTCGCCGTCGTGCAATCCGTCAGGGATTTCGAGGCCGATGCCGAAGAGCGGGCATTTCTGAAGGCGGTCGTTCAGGGACTCGTTGACATCGAGCAGGGGCGGACCGTGAGTCTGGCCGACGCCAGGAAGCGTCTCGGGCTGGACTGAATCCATGGCGCCCAGGTCAAGCATTGAATTTGCCGAGTCGGCGGTCGCCGATCTGGCTGACATCATTGCCTGGTATGCCAACCAGCAGGTATCCGAGGTGGGGAAGCGCCTGGTCGGGGAGGTTGTCGCCCAGGTGGAGCGGTTCGCCGACTTCCCCGAAAGCGGGCGGATCGTGCCGGAGTTCGAGCTTGCCAATCTGCGTGAGATTATTCATCCGCCGTTTCGGATTGTTTATCGGGTCGATGCTGCCCGCATCCGGATTGTCCGTGTCTGGCGTAGTGAGCGGTTGATGAAGATGGTGGAAGGGAGTGAATGAGGGTGAGTGGGGGTAGTGATAGTGGAGCTGGATGTTTGCGGGTCTGGGTGAGGGATTTGTGTTGACTTGAATTATGTATGGTGTCCCCAGAATTCTCCCCACTTCACCAGCGAGACCGGGCAGGAGCTGACCTTTGGCAACTTCATCCGCTACCACGATTACGAGCCGGAAGTGCTGCTGGCCAAGGAGTCATGGAGTGAGTGGAAAGCCAAGGCCCAACTGGCACCGATTCCAGTCGATCCCGATCTGGCGCGGCTGAAGAAGGCGCTGATCCGGGCCGCCTTCATCAATGGACCAAGGGAAGTAGCACTGCTGCGGCAGGTGCTGGCAATGCTGGCGGCTCGGCAGGTTACCAAAGCGCTGGAACTGGCCGGTTCATCGGCCATGCTGCTCTATTACCGCATCTGGGGGGACAAGGCGGAGAAAGTGGGGGTAGCGTCGCTGGCCGATGCCTTCCAGCGGCTGTCCGCCAATCCGACGGTCTGTGCCGATCTGGACGAGATTCTGGCCTGGTCGCTGGACAGCACCGAGGTTGCCGGTATTGCCCCGGTGCAGTATTCCTTGCCGCTGGAGCTGCACGCCCAGTACGGCATCAGGGAAGTTCAGGCGGCCTTTGGCCGGGCAACGCTGGAGAGCAGCGGCCAGACCGGCATCGGGGTGATGCACTTTGCCGAACAGAAGACTTATGCCCTGCTGGTGACCTTCCAAAAAACGGAAAAGGAGTTCTCCCCCAGCACCATGTATGCGGATTACCCCATCAGCCGGGAGCTGCTGCATTGGGAGTCACAGGCCAACACCGCCCAGCACCACACCGACGGCCAGAACCTGATTCACCATCGGTCGCGGGGATACACGATACTGGTCTTTGCCCGTGGCCAGAAGAAGCGGAACAATGTGACGGTGCCGTTTACCTACCTGGGGCCGGTGGATATGGTGAGTTACGAGAGCGAGCGGCCGATTAAGATGGTCTGGCGGATCAGGTATGCGATGCCGGTGGAGATGTTTGAGGATAATCGAAGGGGTGGGTAGTTATTAAGAAAAGGGGAAAAACAGCGATGGTAAAGCCTCATCATATCGCAAATTTAAAAAAGCATGTCACTCCTCTCACCACCTCTGACGGATATAAGGTCGATGTGTGGGAATTAACTGTTCCTGCATCTGCCGGTCTCAGCTCGTGGGCTGCACATTTTCGACAACATTATTGTTCTGATACAGAGATAGACACCCTCAGAGCTGGCACCGGCCTTTCACGTGCCGAGTATCTAACAGGGTTAGTGTTTCCGGACAAATCAGTTGCTCCTGGACCAGGGATTCGGGCGGGTGACTTCGCAGAGATACTTGTATCTGACTACGTTGAGTACTTGCTTGGGTACTGGGTCCCACGTGAGAAATATGCCGACAAGGCTAGTCGAGATGAGTCGGTAAAGGGGGTAGACATTCTTGGGTTTCACCTGACTTCTCCACCCGCATTGTCTCCCGCAGACACGTTACTTGCCTTTGAAGTCAAAGCGCAGCTTTCAGGTGACAAATACTCCGGACGCTTGCAGACCGCTATAGATGATTCGTCAAAGGACTACCTTCGGCGAGCAATGACTCTGAACGCTACAAAAAGAAGGCTGCTCAAAGCGGGGCAGCACGATAAGGCTCTGGTTGTTCAACGTTTCCAGAATCTCTCAGACTACCCGTTTGTGTACCGCTCTGGTGCAGCTGCTGTTTTATCAGATTCGGCTTATGACGAGACTTTGATACAGAATTCGACGAAGGCAGTGGGGCACCAGAATGCAGGAAGTCTTGAACTTATCGTCATTAGGGGGAAAGAGCTGATGAAGCTAGTGCATGCCTTGTATGAAAGGGCCGCTGATGAGGCATGAGTTCAACAGCCGTCGATTATTCGGTATAACCCGATCAAAAGGCAAAATGTATGAACTCGGGTTGCCAGAGTCTTTGCACATTGCAGTGCCACCGAAAAGTGAGCCACAAGAGTTATTCCTCCTTACTGTTGGCACGTTGGGTGACGTTGCCGCAGCCTTGAGTGATACTGCAAATGACGGAGTGCCGCTGCCACCAACAGCAATTGACGAAGTGGGTTTTTCCGCAAGCTTCTTTGATGCATTCCTAGAATCCAGATTTTCTGAGAGTATCTCGCGCGACACGGCTCTTCTTGCCTCGTCTGCGTACTATCTTGCTCGCCGGCCTGGAAGCAGTATGGTGCTAGCACGTAGAATTCAAATGGATACGGATTCGTCAGTGGATAGACTACTGCATTGGGTTCTCTCGGCTCGGTGGAACGAATATCCAAATGACATACATCCATTCTACGGGGAAGCAATTCACGACGTGGCGAAACTGCTGGCCAATCATTTTTACGACGGCTCAGGTCTTACAGAACTGACATCGGCTATTGACTCATTGAGACATCGTGCTTATGAGGGTGGATCGGCACGTGATCTGCTTTTCATAGATATCATTGCAGCGATTGCAAAGTTGCGCGTGAAAGCCTCTTCCTGGGTCACATTGCCAGATTTCACTGGGATACCGGCTGAAGAATGGGCCACAGCGATTCGTAGACGTGATTTTCCGAAAGAGCTATGGCCGTCTCAGATTTTGCTTGGGCAGGCCGGACTCTTTTCAGGAAAATCGGGCATTGTTCAAATGCCGACAAGTGCAGGAAAAACTCGATCAGTTGAAATTGTGCTTCGAAGTGGATTCCTGTCTGGTCGAACGAGGCTGGCTGTGGTAGTTGCCCCATTCAGGGCACTCTGTCATGAAATTAGCACCTCTTTGCGACATGCTTTCAAAGATGACGATGTCAAAGTTAATGAGCTTTCTGACGCAATCCAACTCGACTTTCTTGATGAAATTGCTGAATTTATAGGAGAAGAGGCCACTACATCACAGTATATTCTTGCTTTAACACCGGAAAAACTCCTCTACGTACTCCGCCAGACGCCAACTCTCGTTAACGACATCGGTATAGTCATATATGATGAAGGTCATCAATTTGATTCTGGCAGCAGAGGTATTACGTATGAACTTCTGCTGACGGAAATTAAAGGACTTCTCCCAACGGGTGCACAAACTGTCCTTGTTTCTGCGGTAATTCAGAACGCACAGGCTATTGCCCAGTGGCTTATGGGAGATGATGCTCAAGTTGTTGGTGGCCGCGGGTTGCTGCCCACTGCCAGATCAGTGGCATTTGCGAGTTGGATTGAGCGACTTGGGCAGCTCATGTTTTTCGAATCGGATAATTATGATCAGCATGATTATTTTGTGCCTCGAGTCATTGAACAACAAGCTCTCACGGGGGATGGTGTAGTTTTCCCTGAGAAGGACAATTCGAAAGACATTTCTCTGTATCTCGGGTTTCGCTTGGTTTCGCAAGGAGCGGTTGCAATTTTTTGTGGACGAAAAGACACGGCGGCGAACATGGCTGCTCGTGCCGTCGAAGTGTTCGAAAGAGGATTAACAATTCCAGCGCCTGCAACTTCAGCTAACCAAGATGAATTGCGGAGGATGAAGAACCTTCTTGGTCGACATTTTGGAGACGCATCAAGCATAACCCTAGCGGCAGCACTTGGGGTTTTCGTTCATCATGGAACTACGCCGCATGGTGTGAGACTTTCCGTCGAATACGCAATGCAGCAGGGCAAGATTAATTTTGTGGCCTGTACATCGACATTGGCTCAAGGTGTTAACCTGCCAATTAGATACTTGATTGTCCCTGGTATCCATCAAGCAGGAGAAAAGATCAAGGTTCGCGATTTCCAGAACTTGGTAGGCCGAGCAGGGCGTTCAGGGATGCACACGGAAGGCCTTATTATCTTTTCTGACCCTAATGTATTTGACAAACGACGTTCGGAACACTGGCGATTCAGGTCCTCTGTTGACCTCTTGTCCTCAGATCGGTCGGAGAGTACAACTAGTTCGCTGTTGGAAATATTTGCTCCATTTCGTAGCAGTGACGGCAAAGGGCTATTGCGGCTACCCACGGAAGGGTTATGTTCCTTCATTCTATTCGGTGAGGACAGTTGGCTTGCTTGGGCCAATGAAGTTGTGAGATTGAATCCGAAGTTCAAATTTAAAGCTCAATCATTAGTGACTGAACTCCGCAGACGACGTAAACTTATTTATGCGGTTGAGAGTTATCTAATGGCAAATCGTGGGGATGGCACTTACGAGGATTTTAGAGCTTCTGCAGAAAGGCTTGCTTCAGCAACTCTTGCCTATCATTTGGCTTCCGATGATGTTAAGCCCAACATAACAGGCCTTTTTGTTTCAGTCGCTGAATATATCCATCAAAATGAACCGACTGCAGAAAAACAGGCTATGTATTCGAAGACACTTCTCGGTGTGAAAAGTGCTAAGGCTATTGAAAGCTGGGTTCGTGACAATCGCGAAGTTCTCCTTTCGTTGAAGTCCAATGAAGACTGGCTGGCACAAGTATGGCAACTTTTCTCTGATCTGTCAGATGATAAGTTTTTCCATGCGGTGGAGCCTAAATCGCTTCCCATTCAATTGGCCCGTCTTTGGATACAAGGTAATTCCTATAATGCTCTTTTTGAAGTCTCGAGTGCCGCAAGAGGGACTAAGCCATGGGGTAGTAAACAACGCAGGCAACTGACAGATGAAGATTTAATCGGTTTCTGCGAGAGTACGCTCGGTTTCGACTGCTGTCTTATTCTTGCGGCAGTAGCGCAGTTTCTCTTTCGTGATGCCAAAATCTCCGACACAACAGCAGCACCTTTGGCTCTATTTCAAAAGTCTCTTAAATACGGACTTCCAGACTGGCTTTCGATTTCGAGTTATGAGTACGGATTTGCAGATCGTGTGGTAGCTCAACACCTCTGCAGCGACGTATGCGCTGAGGGATTTACCGGTCACTTCTTTGCTCCCGCACTCAGGTCTCATCCTAAACTGATCGAAGCAGTCCTTGAACAGTATCCAAGCTATTTTGAGTCTGTCCTCGCGGGTCGCGTACCATGACCGATCTCACCCCCTCCCTCAAACTCTTCTCCTCACTCTCCCGCGCCCCCGGCGCGGTCTGGACAGAGGCTACCAAGCGCAAGGCCCCGCATAAGCCCATCCTCCTGCTGGCGGTGCTGGACCTTGTGCACCGCGGCGTCATCTCCAACCCGTTCATCGACGTCACCGCCGATCTGGTGGAGCTGAACGAGCTGTTCAACCTATACTGGCGGCGGGTGGTGCCGCTGGGGCAGACCAGCAGTATCGCCTTCCCCTTCTCCCGCCTTTCCCGTGAACCGTTCTGGGAGCTGGTCCCCCAACCGGGAAAGACCATCACCGATGCGGTGATCAACAACACCGCCTCCGTCAGCTACCTGCGTAAATACGCCCTGGGGGCGAAGCTGGAAGACGGGCTGTTCCGGGTCATGCAGAGCGGGGAGGGGCGGGAGGCACTGCGGGAAGCGTTGCTCCTTTCCTGCTTCTCACCCGAGGCTGCGGCGCAGCTGCGGGAGCAGTCGATCATCAACCGGGAGGCGTTCGACTACAGCCGTCTGCTGGAGGAGCAGGCGCACCTGCCGCTGGTGAAGGAGATCGTCGAGGCGGACAACTACCGGCCGGCGGTGCGGGACCAGGCGTTCCGCAAGGTGGTAACCACGGCCTACGACCACCGCTGCGCCCTGTGCGGCATCCGTATCGTCACCCCAGACGGCCACACCGTGGTGGAGGCGGCCCATATCGTGCCGTGGAGCAGAAGCCAGAACGACGACATCCGCAACGGCATGGCCCTTTGCCGGCTCTGCCACTGGGGCTTTGACGAGGGAATGCTCGGCGTCTCCGACAGCTACACCGTCATCACCTCCCGCTCCATCGGCATTGATCCCAACTTCCCCGGCCTGCTCCTGACCCTCTCCGGCCGTGGCATCATCCCCCCGACAGACCCGGATAAATCTCCGGCTCGTGAGTATCTGGCCGAACATCGCCGGGCGTGGCGACTTTGATCATTTCCAATAATCCCGTGAGGTATCATGATTCTCAAAAGTAAAGACAGCCGCCAGGAAGACATTCAGGAACTCAACCGCCTGTTGGGGCTCAATCTCTCTGCAAAGCAACGCTTTCTCGTGGAACGGGAACTGAAGTGCCTTCAGGCAGGTGAACGCAACGAACAGAATTCAGCCTACTATCTGGACTTCAGCTACAAGGATTCCCAGAACTGGGCGGTGATCCATGACCTGCGGATAGAGCATCGGGGAAGGGTGGCACAGATAGATCATCTCTTGATCAACCGCTTTCTGGATGTCTATGTGCTGGAGTCGAAGAACTACTATTATGGGATCAAGATTACCCCTGAAGGGGAGTTTCTGGTTTGGAACGGCAAGGGCTACCAAGCTATAGAGTCTCCTGTCGAGCAGAATGCTCGCCATATCCAGGCACTTCAGATGAGTGTCGATGACCGCAATCTTGCCCCTCGTCGGTTTTGTTTTGCAATTTCGATCAATTACCGCAATTTCGTGCTGCTGGCGCCAACGTCAAAAATTATCAGGCCGGAAAAGGCACCATTTGATCTTTCCTCAATCGTGAAGGCAGATGCTTTCGTTTCATACATCGATCAGATAATGGACAAGAAATCGATCATCGAGGCGCCGAAGCTCATCGGCAGCGATACCCTACGCGATTTTGCAGAGAAGCTGGTGCGTTTGCACCGGCCGGGCTCGTTTGATTACGCGGCGAAGTTTGGCGTTGCGGAAGTTGAAGGGGCCAACGCTGTTTCAGCTCCTCCTGTAGTCGCGATGCCGGAAGCCCCGACCTATGGGCCAGATACCGATGCGCCGGCAAACAAGCCTGCATGCAGGAATTGCCGGAACGAGAACCTGACCATTGTCTATGGCAAATTCGGTTACTACTTCAAATGCGGAGTCTGCGACGGCAATACTCCGATAAAAATTACCTGCGGCAAAGATGGCCACAACGAGCGCATTCGCAAGGAAGGACAGAAGTTTTTCCGAGAGTGCGCGGATTGCGGCAGCAGCAAGCTGTTTTTCGTAAATCCCTAAAGAACGACGTGAAACATGAGGGGCAGTGCCATGACTGATAAAAACAAAAACCAGATCGTTCTTTACCAAAGTTCGGATGGCGGCACTTCCCTCGAAGTACATCTTGACCATGAAACCGTCTGGCTGACCCAGAAGCAGATGGCCGAACTGTTCGGCAAAAACAGCGACACCATTTGACTTCATGGGGGGACTGCATGAACAGAGCCGATAACGCCATTGTCCTTTATCAGACTCCTGACGGGGCTTCTTCGCCTGAAGTTCGCCTTGACCATGACACTGTCTGGCTCACCCAGAAGCAGATGACAGAGTTGTTTGGCAAAAACAGCGACACAATCGGTATCGAAAAATGACGCCAGATCGTTACGACACATCGCGCCTCATTGAGGACCAATATGAGCCCGGCTCCAACGGGACAGTGCTGCGCAACAAAAAGGGTATCACCGATTCTGTGGAAATGGGAGAAGCCGAGACAAATGCTCTGTGGCGGGCCCAGAGGAAACTCATCGGGGAGGTGACGAACGATCAGCCCTTCACAGTTGAGGATATCTGCATGATGCATCGCCTCTGGCTGAAGAGCATCTATCCGTGGGCCGGCCAGTTTCGTGGCGTTAACATCAGCAAGGGAGGATTCGATTTCGCTCAGGCCCGTTTTATCCCTGCGTTGATGGACGAGTTCGAACGCAAACAGTTGCGAGAATATACACCCTGCTGTTTGGGTGGGAGGGATGAGGCCGCCCACGCCCTGGCCGAGGTGCATGTTGAATTGATGCTGATTCATCCCTTCCGCGAAGGAAATGGACGATTAGGCCGTCTGCTGGCAACGTTAATGGCGTTGCAGGCTGGTTTGCCGGTCCTTGATTTCAGTTTGTTGGATGGCGATCGACGGGAAGAATACTTTGCCGCGGTTCAGGCAGGGCTGGATAGAAATTATCTGCCGATGAAGCGGTTGTTTGCGGAGATTATCGAGAGGTCTTTACCAGCTTCGTAGGAACTCCATCGTCTTTTTTCCGGGAGACGAAGCGTCCACTCTTTGCATCGCGTGTTACCACTATCCCCTCGATAGCCGAAGAAGATGCGACATTGCGGGCCAATGCCTTGTTGCGAGTGGCAGCATCTTTCAGGTAGGGATTGGTTTCGAGCAGCGACTTTTTCATGGGGGCAGTATATCGTATCCTTTGGCGGGTCGCCAATGTAAATTTCCCCAATAGCTCACTCGGTAGAGCACGTGGCTGTTAACCGCCGTCGAGGGATTATTAGTCGTATGTGTCTGAATCGCTGGATTCTAAGTCCAGTGCGTCTGTGACAGCCGACAAGCGATCACCAGACCCCCAGTCTGGTGGTCGCTTGTCGGCAACGCGGCTGGGGTCGGACCAAGCTAATAAGCCGAAATTATAAAGTTATTCCGATAATAAAGGCGCATTATCGGCCTTAGAAGCACATTTTTGCCGTGAAAAGTGAGGCCTTAAGAAATGGCACGGGCAAATCGCCATCACATGGGGAAAAATGAAGGGTCACACTCCCAAGCTGCCAAGATGAACGGCAGATACGAACCGCGATGAACATCGACGGCACATACAAAATCACTGAAATGGAAGCATGGGACAAGGACGCCATTGACCTTGTGGAACCGGGGTCTATCCGCATCACGGGAAGGCGGGGGGACGTTGTTGATTGGTTGACTAGCACAGCAGTAGGGTCATCCACGTTGACAAGTTGCAGCAGCGAAGTCTCAACCACGGCCCGCAAACCCCGCTTACATCATCCTCTACCACATTGTCTTCCGTTGACAGTAACGATGGTCAGCCCGTTTTCTGAGTGACGACCACCGTTACCGTTTCTACCTCCTGCTGCGAATACTGCCGGTGAAATGTATCCTAAACGCCTCTGCCGTTGCTGCCGGTTGTTGAATATTTCAATATATTCCCAGATCTCATGAATTCCCTCCACCCAGGTTCCGCATTTTTGCGGCTTCATCCGCTGGAGTATTGCCGAAGAATCGTTTGAATTCCCGGCTGAACTGAGATGCACTCTCGTAGCCGACCCGCCCGGATGCAGCGTTTGCGGTAAGGCCGTCCTGTACCATAAGCATCCGGGCTTTATGCAGTCTGATGCTTTTGAGGTACTGTAGCGGAGATGCCGAAGTCACCTGCTTGAAGTTGTGGTGAAACGTCGACACGCTCATGCCGGCCTCACCGGCAAGGGTTTCAATGTTCAACTCGTGCTGATAAGACGCATGGATAAGTCGTATCGCCCGGGCAATCTGGCTGAAACGGTTGTGTCGTATGGCCACTGCCCTCAACGCGCCCCCCTGCTCCCCGCAAAGCACCCTGTAGGTAATCTCTCTCATGGTCTGCGGCCCGAGAATACGGCTGTCAACGGGTGACCGCAGGCATTCCAGCAGCCTCACCGTGGCATCAATCAGTTCACCGGTCAACGGTGCCGAATAAATACCCCTCGGAACGGTTCCGTTCATTGCTATGTCCGTATCCATTTCCATCAGCAACTCTGCTAATGTTGCCGGATCCACCCGCATGGAAACAGCCAGCAAGGGTTCTTCAGGGCTGGCCTCTGTCTCACATACAAGCGGCAATGGTACCGAAAGCACCAGGTAATTGTACGGATCATAAGTATAGACCTGATCTCCCAGGTAACTTGTCTTGCGCCCTTGCCCCACAATCACGATACAGGGGTCATAGAGCATGGGAATGGGGGGGCTGTATTTATCCGACCGCATGAATTGAACCCCCTCAAGAATTGAGGAAGAAAGCCCTTCTCCCGTTGCCAGGGAATCAAGTAATTCCACCAATCTTCGTTCTCGCAGCGATTCTGATGCCTGCGTCATTTGGCCCCCCTGCGGCATTATTGTGTTTCGTTCGAAAATATAACAGATATACGTAATTTATTGCAATATCATGTGTTGGTCGGCAGAAATAGGCAATACTTCAATAGGAATGTATATTGTCGGCTCAATCGATTCAGCTTAGTATCTGACCATGGTTCGCGCCAAATATGCGCGGCAAAAAGGCAGCATGTGTACCAATCATCGCCCATGTGCAGGTAACCGGCAACACAGCGTTGCACAAAAACACAAAGGAGAAATATCATGTCAACATTCATTGTCCCGCGCGAAACGTACCACGGTCTCGGTTCGTTGGAAAACCTGAAAGCAATTGAAGGTAAAAAAGCTGTTATTGTTACTGGCAGTGGTTCCATGAAGAAATACGGATTCCTTGACAAGACCATCAACTTGTTAAAGGAAGCCGGTATGGAGTCGGCTGTTTTCGAGGGGGTCGAGGCTGATCCATCAGTCGAAACAGTGATGAGAGGCGTGGCGTTTTTTAACCGTGAGAAACCTGATATCATAATAGGCCTGGGAGGGTGCTCGGCCATTGATGCAGCCAAAGCCATGTGGGTTTTCTATGAATATCCAGAGGCAACTTTTGAGGAAATCATCAAGCCTTTTTCGGTAAAACCACTGCGCAACAAGGCGCGTTTCGTGGCGATCCCTTCCACCAGCGGGACAGGCACCGAAGCCACGTGCGCATCAATTATCACCGACACCGGCAAAGGGATTAAATATCCCATTGTCTCGTACGAGATATGTCCTGACATCGCCATTGTCGATGGGGACTTGGCCAAGAGCATGCCGAAGAATGTCACCGCCGACACGGGCATGGATGCGTTGTCCCATGATGTGGAGGCCTTTGTTGCCGCATTGGCAAGCCCTTACAGCGATGCCATGGCCCTCGATTCAATCCGCTCGATCTTTGTCAATCTTCCGCGGGCTTTTGAGGACGGAAACAACCTGGAGGTTCGGCAAGCCATGCACGATGCCTCCTGTATGGGAGGGGTGGCCTTTTCCAATGCATTACTCGGGATTGTTCACTCCATTGCCCACCAGATCGGCGGCATGTTCAGCATCCCGCACGGTCGCGCCAACGCCATCCTGATGCCGAACGTGATACGCTTCAATAGCCGCGACACAGACAAGTATCGACTTCTGGCCCAGGCTCTTGGCAAGGAAACCGCTGAGGATTTTGCCGGAGAGATCGAGCGCCTCAGGCAACGTGTGGGGATTGAGGGGAGCTTCAAGGCCTACGGTATTGACCCGACGGCCTGGAAGGAAAAGCTTGACGCCATGGTGCAGAATGCCATGGATGATCCCTGCACTGGTACCAATCCACGGAAACCGACTTTGGAAGAGATGAAAAAGATATTTGAAGCATGTTTTGACGGCAAGATCTTAAAATTCTAGTCATTTTTTGTAACAAGACTGATGCCCTGTAAATGGGGTAGCTCAATTCCACGTATATTGGAGATAGCCATGGCTGTTGGTTGGTCCCGCGATGGTGCCGTGCAGGAACAGATAGACGCTACGGTGGAGTCTGAAATCGAGTTGGCGAGAAAACGACTGCCGGTCGGCGAAAGTTTGACCCATTGTGAGGAGTGCGATGCTGCCATACCAGAAGCACGCCGCAAGGCACTGCCCGGAGTTCGCTATTGTGTTGCTTGTCAATCGGAAGTCGAAAGAAATCAGAAGTCAGCAGCGCTCTATAATCGAAGAGGGAGCAAAGATAGTCAACTGAAGTAAAACCTATTTGAATAGATAGGCAGTATTCCCCTGAAACACCAGGCAGTTTCTACTTAGTCGAGCAGTAACAAGCTCATTTCACCACCCGATAACGCTCGTAAGTGCGACAACCAAGGGATGCCGTTAACATCAAAGGCCTGCAGCAATCGTTGCAGGCCTTTTTGTTTTTGTTGAACCTTCTGCTTTGCGTTGCACAAGAGCTGCGGATATTTTTGATCCTGCACGATAATACTGCGTTGCCGCAATTGAGCATTTTGTCCGGCGGCCGTCTTGTTTCAGCAGCTTGTCATTATGATTCGTCAGTTACGAAGATTTACCACCTGCGAATCCCCCCTGACTCCCCGCCACATGCCCCCGGTACATCGCATAATTCGCCTTGAGAATGTCGCTGATCGGCAATTCGTACGGACAGCGCGCGATGCAGGCCCCGCATTCGGTGCAAAGGGGCACCGTTTCCATGGCTTTCCTGCAGAAATCCGCCGCAACGGCCGGCGACATGCGCGAGGCAACGATCGGGTAGCCCATGGCCGGGGTGATCATCACCCCCTGGGGGCAGGGCTGGCAGTATTCGCAGCGGCGGCAGAACCGTTTGCCCAGCTCGCGGCGGTACTGTTCCATGATCGCCAGGTCCTGCTCGGTGACGACGTTGTCGCGTTCGTAGAATGAAAGGACCTCGTCCACCTGGGCGCAGGACTCGAATCCCGGGATCGGGAAGATGCCGTCGTGGCTGCGGAGGTAGGTAAAGGCCACGGCGGCATTGTCGATCACGCCGCCCCCGAACGGTTTCATGCAGATGAAGGCCATGCCCGCGTTGCGGGCCGCGCCGAGCAACTCATCCCTGGCCCCTTCCTCGATCAGGTTGAAGGGGAACTGGATCGTGTCGAACAGGCCGGTGCGGACCAGCTTGAGGGCCATCTCCAGGTTATGGGAGGTGACCCCCACGTGCCTGACCTTGCCGGCGGCCTTGGCGGCCATGGCCGCTTCCAGCGCGCCCGACGGGCCCGTGACCTCGGCCCAGTCCTTTCCCTGGGCGATCTGGTGCAGTTGGTAGAGGTCCAGGTAATCGGTGCCCAGCTTCCGGAGGCTGTTCTCCACGTGGCCGGTTACGCCCTCGGCGCTCCGCAGCAGGCTCTTGGTGGCGATGACCACCTTGTGGCGGATGCCGGCAAAGGCGATCCCCATCTTCTCTTCGCTGTCGCGATAGGCGTTGGCCGTGTCGAAGAAGGTGATCCCCCGGTCGAAGGCGTGCCGGAGGACCCGGACCGCTTCGTCCTGGGGCAGGCGGATAATGGGGATGCAGCCGAAACCGCATTCCGAAACGGTCAGGTCGGTGGAGCCGAGCGGCAGGTATTTCATCTGGTCACCTCAAACTGATGTGCCGGGTTCGTGCACAACGTAGCGGGGAGGGCGGAATGCGCGGCGCACGCGAACGAGGTAGCGAGGCCTACGTGTTGGCACGTTGAGCTGTTGGGCAGGCGGCAACAGAGCAGGCCGGCCCCGCAGCAGTTTTGCATAGAGGTTCGTGTTTCAGCCCGTCAACTCTTCGGCAGATAGGCCGGGGTGTTGTGCGGCGCGGCCCGGACGTACTGGGCGGGCCAGGGGGATGGATGCCCCAGTTCCCGGGCCGCCCTGAGGGGCCAGTAGGGATCGCGCAGCAGTTCCCGCGCCAGCAGCACCAGGTCGGCCTGGCCGGAACGGATGATGTGGTCTGCCTGGGCCGGGGCCGTGATCAGGCCGACTGACCCGGTTTTGCCGCCGGTCTCCCGCCTGATCCGTTCGGCAAACTGGGTCTGGTAGCCGGCGCCCAGGGGGATCCGGGCATGGGGGGCGCTGCCGCCGGACGAGCAGTCGATCAGATCGACCCCCAGCGGCAGGAGCCGGCGCACCAGTTCCACCGACTGCTCGATGTCCCAGCCCCCTTCGACCCAGTCGGTGGCCGAGATCCTGACCCAGAGCGGCAGGTGCTCGGGCCAGACCTCCCTGACCGCGGTAACGACGGTCCGGAGCAGCCGGGTGCGGTTTTCGAAGCTGCCGCCGTACTGGTCGGTGCGCTGGTTGCTGAGGGGCGAGAGGAACTGGTGCAGCAGGTAGCCGTGGGCTGCGTGGATCTCGGCGATCTGGAACCCGGCCAGCAGGGAGCGGCGGGCCGCGTCCACGAAGGCCGCCGTGATGGCGTCGATCTCCCCGGTGCTCAGTTCCTGCGGTACGATGCACCCCTCGTCAAAGGGGATGGGGCTGGGGGCCACGATGGGCCAGCCCCCCTCGGCCCCGGACAGGGTGGCGGTCCGCTGTTCCCACGGGGCCGGGGTGCTCGCCTTGCGGCCGGCATGGGCCAGCTGGATGCCGGCGGCGCTACCGCGCCGGGTGATGAAGTGGACGATGCGGGCCAGAAATTCGATGTGCTCGTCGCGCCAGATGCCGAGGTCTTGGGGGCTGATCCGCCCCTG